>NZ_CP140614.1:1800000-2100000 GCF_036556685.1 Sulfurospirillum sp. 1612 | reverse complement strand
TATTTTACTTTTTATGATTTTAGTGATATAATATTTCACAACTTTTGTAATCAAAAAAGGATTAAGATGAAGTTACATATCATGATGGTTTTAATAGTATCAGTTTTTTATTCTAGCTTATATTCAAAAGATGTACAATCTACTATTCCCTCTGTCATTTATAAAGGATGCGCGGGTTGTCATGGTGTCGATGGCAAAAATAAAGCGTTTGGGAGAAGTGAAATTATCGCAGGACAAGATGTCGAAGATCTCATCGATAGCATCGATTTTTTTAAAAATAGTCAGTTAAGCAGTCGCAGCGTGACGACGGTGATGGGCAAACAAGTAAAACATTTAAATCAAAAACAAATTCGCGATTTAGCGATATATATCTCAAATTTAGGGGGAAAATAAACATCATGAGACAGATTATCTCTTTGGCGGTGGCCTTTGTGTTTTTTGGCTTAGTAATGGGCACAAATCTCAATGCGAGTGTGATTCGGGGAAAAAAATACTATATCAAACTTTTAAAAACACCATGTGGTTTTTATGGTAGTGAGATGGGAAAAAAACATACGGTTTATGAATGGAGAAATCTATATAAAACCGGACAATTAGCAGCAGAATTGCAAAGAATTTGTCCTACTTCAAAACGAATACAATCCAAAAAACAGTTAAAGCATTTGTCGCAATTCCTTGAATATTTTGCCAGCGATAGTGGTAATGTTCCGAGTTGTAGCCAATAAAATTAAAAAAGACTCGGTTCTCTGAGACTTTTTATTTTAAAAGAAGTTCTATGGATATCAGAATATCCATAGTTCTTAATCTCCTCAACATGTAAAGCCGTCCCATATCCTTTGTGTTTGGCAAATGAATAGTGTGGATATTGATGGCAGATACTGTACATAAACTGATCACGACTGACTTTTGCTAAAATACTCGCCGCACTCACTTCTGGGACTTTTGCATCCGCTTTGATGAGCGTTTGAACACCACTGACGCCAAAAGCGCTATTCCCGTCCATGAGGATTTCGTATTGGGCATTTTGTGCGAGAAAATACTCTTTGATATTTTTTATGGCATAACCAAGACAATAGCTCAACCCTTTGGTATCGACCATTTTATTATCACAAAATACAATTTTATAGTCAGAAAACGCTTTGATTTTGGCAAACAAAGCATCACGTTTTGCTTCGCTTAGTATTTTGGAATCTGCAAGACCTTTTATCTCACGGTTCAAAACAACACCCGCGACGACTAAAGGTCCTGCGATACATCCCCTGCCAGCTTCATCGATTCCACACAACATTATCATTCCCCTTTTATAAACGATATTACTGTTTTATAGTAGCATGTTATAGCTATCATGAGCGTTAATTTTGTAGGGCCCAATCCCAAAAGGGAATCAAGACAAAAGTCACGCCATCTTGTTCAAATGCTCCTTCATTACCCAATGTGGTAATCCAGATTTTTTTAGCTTGCAATGCACTAAGATGCGAAATCATCTTCTTGACTTTGGCTTTGATTGAAACAATAGGTGTAAAAGGAGCACAGATGATACCTTCGTGTTCTAAAGGCAACCAAAAATCGATAATATCATTGTAAAAAATCTCTTTGTTACGTTTGTACAATTCTAAAAAGACCATATTTTCAAACCGTTTCAAAAAATCTCTCTTAAATGAGAGGGCATTTTTCAGGGCAAAATCAAAAAGATAGACTTTTTTGGCTGCCTTGGGTTGTTGATATTTCTCAAGAAGTACAATCAATTCTCTATGTTGTAAATCAGCACTGCATTTATATATAAAATCTTTTGATATTTTCATCTTTGGTTTGAGTTGATTATAAAGTTGAAAGAGAGATATTTTTGTTCCCTGTAATTCACAAAACTTTTTAAAGACAAGAAATTCATTGCGAGTTTGAAAAAGATCTCTGGTTATTTTTTGCATCTTATTATATCTGTCATTATCATGATAGGTTGCAATCTCAGGAAAGGAACCTTGGTTGGCAAACTGATTAAAAAGTTGTTCGATATTGGAGTGTTTTTTATCAAAAAGAATAAACTCTTCGAAATCTAGAGGATATAATGAAATAGTATGAAAATTTTCAAGTCGACGGGTTGAATCATCAGAAGTGATGATAATTTTGTCAACTTTAGGAAGATTAATAGAAAAATCAAAATTTTCCAAAATTAAGAGTTTAATGTGGTTGTTTTGGATAAAAGTTTCCAATTTTTTACTCTCGATTTCTTCTGTGTTGAGTCTCTCATCTAAAAAATCAATATAAAGATAAGATGAGACAGCATACTCTTGTAGATAATCGATGACTAAATGGGACTTTCCACTTTTTCTAGGCCCTAAAATCAACGTCTTATTAGATAAAATTTTTGTTTTTCGATCAAAATAAGTGTCGTTTTTATAATGTATCTCATAGAGTGTTTCAAGCAAATTCATGAAAAAATTATATTTGTTTCCTTCTTAAAAGGAAATAAAATCGATATAAATTCTCCCTGATGCCCTAAAATATTGACTTTTTAATTAAATTTAAGTACAATCTCATTCCTTAATCGTCATCGTTTGAGGTGACAAGTTCTTTTTTTAGGGGTAATTATGGAAAAAATACGACTTAAACTCAAGGCACATGACCATAGAGTTTTAGACCGATCTGTTGCAGCTATTGTAGAAGCTGTTAAGCGAACTGGAGCCGAAATTAAAGGTCCAATTCCTATGCCTACGAAAATTAAGCGCTATACAGTGCTTAAATCACCACACGTAAATAAAGATTCAAGAGAACAATTTGAAATTAGAATACATGCCCGTATGATTGATATCATATCTGCTACGACTGATACTGTTGACTCTCTCATGAAGCTTGATCTTGCTCCTGAGGTGAATGTAGAAGTTAGAGCGATGGGTAAGTAGGGAGTAATGATGGAATATATAGTAGAAAAAATTGGAATGAGTAGAACCATAGCAGTACCAAGCATTCCTGTAACATTACTAAAGGTAAAAGAAGCAAAGGTTTGTGAAATTACTAATGATAAGCAAGCAATCGTTGCTTATGCCAGTGGTAAAAAGATGAACAAAGCCATTGCCGGACAACAAAAGAAATACAATCTTAGTGGAGAATTTAATCGATTTGCTACTTTGAGTGTTTCTAATGCTGAAGTCGGTGATATTGATACTTCTGTAATCAGCGATACCAAAATAATCAAAATATCTTTTGATTCTAAAGGTAGAGGTTTTGCCGGTGTTATGAAACGTTATAACTTCGCAGGTGGCCCTGGTGGACATGGTAGCCGTTTTCACAGAGCTCCAGGTTCAATTGGTAACTGTGAATGGCCAGGTCGTGTTCAAAAAGGTAGAAAAATGCCAGGACACTACGGAAACGCAAAAACAACAGTAAAAAATGAAGTCGTCTCTTTTGATGCAGAAAATGGAATTTTAGCCGTTAAAGGTTCAGTTCCAGGCGCAAATGGAGCACTTGGAAGAATGAGGATAGTTAAATGAGTAGTGCAATCGTACTAAATGAAAAATTTGAGAATGCTGGAGAACTTTCACTTCCAGCGGATTATGAAACAATCCACTCACATAACTTATACCTATATGTAAAATCTTATCTAGCAAGTGTTCGTGCCAATACTGCACACTCAAAAACTAGATCTGATGTTAGTGGTGGTGGTAAAAAGCCTTGGGCACAAAAAGGTAAAGGTGGCGCGCGTGCGGGTTCATCTAGAAGTCCTGTTTGGGTAGGCGGCGGTGTTGCCTTTGGACCAAAAGCAAACAGAAATTACAACCAAAAAGTCAACAAAAAACAGAAAAAACTAGCGTTACAATATGCATTGAACGAAAAAGCAGTGGCCAACTCTTTGTTTGTTGTTGATTCTATTGCAATCGAGTCTGGTAAAGCAAAAGATGCAGCAGCATTGATAAAAACACTGGGTGCAAGAGATGCTTTGATAGTAAAAGAATTAGTAGATGAAAAAACATTTTTAGCATTTAGAAATTTGAAAAATTGCTATCTCATAGAAGCAAATGAGTTAAATGCCTATTTAACGACTGCATACTATACTGTAGTGATTGAAAAATCAGTACTTGAAACAATTACAAAAGAGGGCTAATCATGGCAGATATAACCGATATAAAAGCAATTCTTTATACCGAAAAGAGTTTGAGCCTTCAAGAAAACGGTACCGTTGTTATTCAAACATCAACTAGAATGACAAAAAATCGTCTAAAAGAGGTTTTAAGAGAATATTTTGGCTTTACACCTTTAAAGATAAATTCAATGAAAGTGTTAGGAAAAGTTAAAAAATTCAAAGGCGTTCAAGGGAAAAGAACCGATACTAAAAAATTCTATGTTCAGTTACCAGAAGGTGCTAAACTAGAGAATTTGGAGGCGTAATATGGCAATAAAATCATACAAACCATACACTCCAAGCCGTCGATATGTTACCGGTTTGGATTCAAGCGATATTACTGCTAAGGCAGGTGTTGCTTCATTGTTAAAAAAATTACCAGTAAGTGCTGGTAGAAATAACAATGGTAGAATCACATCTCGTCATAAGCAAGGTGGCGCAAAGCGTCTTTATAGAATCATTGATTTTAAAAGAAGAAAATTTGATATCGAAGGTGTTGTCAGTGCTATAGAATACGATCCAAATAGAAATTGTCGTATTGCTTTGATTACATACGTTGATGGAGAAAAAAGATATATTATCCAACCATCTGGCTTGAAAGTCGGAGATAAAATTTCTTCTGCTGAAGCGGGACTTGATATCAAGCCTGGTAATGCTATGAAAATGAAAAATATACCTGTGGGTACTATTATTCACAATATTGAGATGAAACCTGGTCATGGGGCACAAATTGCACGAAGTGCGGGTGGATATGCTCAACTTATGGGTAAAGAAGAAAAATATGTCGTTCTAAGACTACCAAGTGGTGAAATGAGACAAGTTTTAAGCGAATGTATGGCAACAATTGGAACCGTTGGTTGTGAAGATTGGGCTAATGTCGTTATCGGTAAAGCGGGACGAAATCGTCATCGTGGTATCCGACCTCAAACTCGAGGTAGTGCTATGAACCCAGTTGATCACCCACATGGTGGTGGTGAAGGTAAAAAGAACTCAGGTCGTCACCCTGTTACTCCTTGGGGTAAACCAACCAAGGGTGCTAAAACTCGTAGACGTAAAGCGAGTGACAAACTGATAATTTCTAGAAAAAAAGGAAAGTAGATGGCAAGAAGTCTAAAAAAAGGTCCTTTTGTAGATGCGCATTTAGCTAAGAAAGTATTAGCGGCAAAAGAAGAAAATTCTAATAAACCGATTAAAACTTGGTCAAGAAGAAGTACCATAACTCCTGATATGATTGGATTAACATTCAACGTACACAATGGAAGAAATTTTATCCCTGTTTATGTCACTGAAAATCACATCGGATATAAAATGGGTGAATTTGCTCCAACACGAACATTTAAAGGCCATAAAGGCTCTGTTCAAAAGAAAATTGGTAAGTAGGGGTATGGCATGAGTAAAGCAATATTGAAATTTATTAGATTATCTCCTACAAAAGCAAGATTAATTGCACGAGAAGTGCAAGGAATGAACGCAGAAGTAGCACTTGCAAGTTTGGAATTTACTCCAAACAAAGCAGCACAAGTTATATCTAAAGTGATCGCATCTGCTGTTGCAAACGGTGGTTTCGAGCCAGAAGAAGTAATTGTGTCATCATGTAGAGTGGACGCTGGCCCGGTACTAAAAAGATTTAGACCAAGAGCAAGAGGTAGTGCTAGTGGTATCAGGAAGCCTACTTCACATGTATTTGTTGAAGTAAATCAAGCTGCAAAGAAGGAAGACTAAGATGGGTCAAAAAGTAAATCCAATTGGTTTAAGACTTGGCATAAATAGAAATTGGGACTCAAGATGGTTTCCAAGTGGTGCAAGTTTGGCGACAAATATCGGTGAAGATCATAAAATAAGAACGTTTCTAAAAAAAGAACTTTATTACGCTGGCGTCAGTCAAATTGTTATTGAGCGAACAGCAAAAAAACTGAGAGTAACTGTCGTTGCAGCACGCCCAGGTATCATCATTGGTAAAAAGGGTGCTGATATCGAAAAGTTAAGAGTAAAACTCAACAAACTTATCGGTAAAGATATTAATGTAAATATCAAAGAAGAGAGAAAAGCACAAGCATCAGGTCAATTGTGTGCCGAAAATGTTGCAATGCAATTAGAACGTCGAGTTGCTTTTAGACGTGCGATGAAAAAAGTAATCCAAGGTGCCCAAAAATCAGGTGCCAAAGGGATTAAAATTGCTGTAGCAGGTCGTCTTGGTGGTGCTGAGATGGCAAGAACTGAATGGTACCTAGAAGGAAGAGTTCCGCTTCATACATTAAGAGCAAAGATTGATTATGGCTTTGCAGAAGCGCATACAACCTATGGTATTATCGGTATCAAAGTATGGATCTTCAAAGGTGAAGTGTTAAGCAAGGGTGTCCCTGCTGAAAAACATGAAACAGAAGAGAACAGAAAACCAAGAAGAAGAGGTAAAAACTAATGTTAATGCCTAAGAGAACAAAATATAAAAAACAAATGAAGGGCAGAAATCGTGGAAAGTCTTTTAGAGGAAACTCTATTGCTTTTGGCGATATTGCACTAAAAGCAACTGAAGCGGGTCGTATTGATTCTCGTCAAATCGAAGCAGCTAGAATTGCTATGACTCGACGTGTTAATCGTGCGGCAAAAACATGGATCCGTGTTTTCCCAGACAAACCTCTAACAGCAAAACCGTTAGAAACAAGAATGGGTAAAGGTAAAGGTGCTGTTGATAAGTGGGTTATGAATATTAAGCCAGGCCGTATTATATATGAAATGGCAGGCGTAAGTGAAGAACTTGCTCGAGAAGCGTTAACACTTGCAATGCACAAGCTACCATTTAAGACTAAGATTATCACTAAAGCGAGCGAAAATGAACTATACTGATCTAAAAGAAAAAAGCGCTTTAGAGCTTTTAGAGTTATTAAAAGAAAAAAAGGTGCTTTTGTTTACATTAAAGCAAAAGCTAAAAACAATGCAACTAACTAATCCTAATGAATTAAGAGAAGTTAGAAGAGATATTGCGCGTATTAATACGGCTATTTCCGCTCAAAATAAGTAATTAGGGGAAAGTAATGGCTTTAAACCGAGAAATTCAAGGCGTAGTTGTGCAAAAAGCTGGCGATAAAACAGCTACGATATTGGTGGAACGAAAAGTAATGCATCCAAAATATCGCAAATTCGTAAAACGTTTTAAAAAATACCTGGTACATGATGAGAGCAATCAAGTCAAAGCCGGTGATGAAATTATAGCGATTGAGTGTCGACCACTTTCTAAAAGAAAAGCTTTTAGATTGAAAAAAATTGTGACAGTAGGAGTTGAGTAATGATTCAAAGTTTTACTAGACTATCTGTTGCTGACAATAGTGGTGCAAAAGAGATCATGTGTATAAAAGTATTAGGTGGTAGTAAAAGAAGATATGCAAGTGTTGGTGATGTCATCGTCGCTTCTGTTAAAAAAGCAATCCCTAATGGTAAAGTTAAAAAAGGTCAAGTGATCAAGGCAGTTGTTGTTCGAACAAAGAAAGAGATTCAAAGAGAAAATGGTTCTTTGATTCGATTTGATGAAAACGCAGCAGTAATACTTGATAGTAAAAAAGAACCTATCGGAACCAGAATTTTTGGACCGGTTGGTAGAGAAGTAAGATATGCAAACTTCATGAAGATAGTTTCACTTGCTCCGGAGGTATTATAATGGCGATTAAATGTAAAATTAAAAAAGGCGATAGCGTTAAAATTATCGCTGGAGATGACAAAGGGAAAGTTGCTAAAGTAACAGCAGTATTTCCAAAAAGCTCTAAAGTAATCGTAGAGGGATGCAAGGTTGTCAAAAAAGCGATTAAGCCTGATGATAATAACCCAAAAGGTGGCTTCGTCAATAAAGAAACACCGATTGATATCTCAAACGTAGCAAAAGTTGAGGGTGAATAATGAATAGATTAAAAGCAAAATTAAGTGCTGAAATCCAACCAGCGCTCGTCAAAGAATTTGACATCAAAAACCCTATGTTAACACCAGCTATTGAAAAAGTTGTGATTAGCGTTGGTGCTGGTGAAGAAGGAAAAGATAACAAAATAATACAAAATATTACGGATACTATTTCCTTGATCGCTGGACAAAAAGCGGTCGTCACTTTAGCAAAAAAATCAGTGGCGGGTTTCAAAGTTAGAGAAGGGTACCCTGTTGGCGTAAAAGTAACACTAAGAGATGAGAGAATGTACGCATTTCTTGATAAATTGATTTCTGTGGCTCTTCCTCGTGTGAAAGATTTCCGTGGTCTTCCTCGCAATGGATTTGACGGTAGGGCAAACTACAATTTTGGTTTAGATGAGCAGTTGATGTTTCCAGAAGTTGAATATGATAATATTCTTAAAACACATGGTATGAACATAACAATTGTAACTACAGCCGGTGACGACAAGCAAGCGTTTAGATTGCTTGAGCTAATCGGGCTACCATTCGCAAAGGGTCGTTAAAATGGCAAAAAAATCAATGATAGCAAAAGCTGGAAGAAAAGCGAAGTTTAGTACAAGAGCCTACACAAGATGTCAGATTTGTGGTCGTCCACACTCTGTGTATAAAGATTTTGGTATATGTAGAATTTGTCTAAGAAAAATGGCAAACGAAGGTCTGATTCCCGGACTTAAAAAAGCAAGCTGGTAAGGAATAGCAATGATTAATGATCTCTTAGCGGATGCATTGACAAGAATTAGAAATGCGTCAATGAGAAAATTAGATGTGACTCAATTGATGCATTCAAAACTTGTCGAAGCGGTCTTGGTAGTATTCCAAGATAAAGGTTATATCGAAAGTTTTAATGTTGTAGAAGAGGGTAACAAAAAATTTATAAAAGTTGTACTAAAATATGGAAATGACGCAAACAGTGTGATTTCAGAAGTGAAAAAAATCTCAAAACCAGGTAGACGAGTCTACAAAGGTAAAGACGATATTAAACTTTTCAAAAATGGTTATGGTACAATCGTGGTGAGCACCTCTAAAGGTGTACTTAGTAATGAAGACGCTCATAAAGCAGGACTTGGCGGCGAACTTCTTTGTAGTATTTGGTAAGAAGTTTTCTTTTTATGGTATTCGATATCCATTCTAAGATGTAGACTTATCGTAGACAAGTAAAAGGAAAAAAATGTCTCGTATTGGAAAACAACCAGTAACAATACCAGCAGGAATTGACGTATCTGTCAATGACAAGGTATTGGTATTTAAAAAAGGCAGTGTCACAAAAGAATTGGACACTAAAGGAAATGTTGATGTCAAAGTAGACGGTAATCATATCGTATTTGCATCTAAAAGTGATGAGAGAAAAGATCGTGCTTTTTGGGGTACCTACCGATCTCTTAGTCAAAACATCATCGTCGGTTTAACAGAAGGCTTCAAAAAGAGTCTTGAAATCAACGGTGTGGGTTATAGAGCAGCCGTCAAAGGTAATGTTCTAGAGTTGCAACTTGGTTTTTCACACCCTGTTAATTATGAATTTCCAAAAGATGTTCAAATTGCAGTAGAAAAAAATGTCGTAACAATATCAGGAACTGATAAGCAAGTTATTGGGCAAATTGCGGCTGAAATCAGAGCATTTAGACCACCAGAACCTTACAAAGGCAAAGGGGTTAAATATACAGACGAAGTTATTATCCGCAAAGCCGGTAAAACAGCTAAGAAATAGAGGTAAAAATGAGAACAAATGTACAAAAACGCAAAATTAATCTTAGATTAAAGCGTAAAAGAAGAATTAGAGCTAATATTTCTGGCACTAGCGAATTAGTTAGGGTATCGATTTACAAATCAAACCGAGCGTTGTATGCGCAAGCGATTGACGATGTAAACGCTGTGACACTAGCTAGCGTTGATGGAAATAAACTGGGTTTGAAAGCCAACAAAGAAGACGCTGCAAAACTTGCTAAAACTTTCGCAGAGACTCTCAATGCTAAAGGCTTGAGCAAAGTGGTTTTTGATAGAAACGGATATCTCTATCATGGTGTTGTGGCTGCATTCGCAGACGGCCTAAGAGAAAACGGTATTACACTGTAAATTAAGAGGAACGATATAATGGAAAAATATAATAGAGAAGAGTTTGAAGAAGTTATCGTTAATATTGGTCGTGTAACGAAAGTTGTCAAGGGTGGTAGAAGATTCCGATTTACAGCTTTAGTCGTTGTTGGTAACAAAAATGGTCTCGTAGGCTATGGTTTTGGTAAAGCCAAAGAGGTACCAAATGCGATTAAAAAAGCCGTGGATGATGCTTTCAAAAATATTATTGAAGTCAATGTAAAAGGCTCAACGATAGCACATGATATCGAAGTAAAATTCAATGCAAGTCGTATATTATTGAAGCCGGCTAGTGAAGGTACCGGAATCATCGCAGGTGGTGCAACACGTCCCGTCGTAGAACTTGCTGGTATTAAAGACATTTTGACAAAGTCATTGGGTTCAAACAATGCGTCAAATGTTGTACGAGCAACGCTTAAAGCGCTTAGCATGATAAAAAGCTAAAGGAAGGATGAGAGATGGCACTAAATAATCTAACACCGGCAGGAAATTCAACTCACAAAACAAAACGTGTGGGTCGAGGACAAGCATCCGGTATGGGAAAAACAGCGAGCAGAGGATCAAATGGTCAAAAATCTCGTACAGGTTACAGTATTAAAAGAGGATTTGAAGGGGGTCAACAACCACTTCAACGAAGACTACCAAAAGTAGGCTTCTACTCTGGTCTTGTTAAACCTTATGTAATCAATATTGAAAAGATAACAACAGTAGCTGCTTTAGAAGAGATCACTCTAGATTCACTAAGAAGCATCCACAAAATATCCAATTCTGTTAAACAAGTTAAGTTGATAGGCAAGGGTGTAGCAGAACTTGCTTCAAAAATCAAAGACGAGAATGTCCTATACAGCGGAATGAACAAGTGAAACAACTCTGTTTCAGAGAAAATAACAAAATAATTTTAATGATTTCCTCCGCTTCCGTGGATTTAGAGCTAAGGCCAAATCTGCGGGAAAGCGGAAGAGATTTAGATTGGAGACAATCCAAGCTGAAGGAGATGGCTGAATGAGTAAAGACTTAACTAAAAAAATTTTAATTACACTAGGATTCATATTTGCTTACAGAATTTTAGCTTATGTTCCAGTCCCTGGTGTCAATTTAGATGTTGTAAAAGAATTTTTTAATTCTAACAGCTCCAATGCACTGGGCATGTTCAACATGTTTAGTGGAAATGCAGCCAAACGATTGAGTATCATCTCTTTGGGAATTATGCCCTACATTACGGCATCAATCGTTATGGAACTATTAGCGGCAACCTTCCCGACTCTTGGAAAGATGAAAAAAGAGCGAGATGGTATGGTCAAATATATGCAAATCATCCGTTATGCTACGATTGCTATTACGATTGTTCAAGCCATCGGGGTCTCAATGGGACTGGGTGGATTGACAGGACGAAGTGGTGAGAGTGCGGTCATGATAGATATGACAACCTTTACTGCAATTGCGGCAGCTTCCATGTTAACAGGTACGATGTTACTGATGTGGATTGGTGAGCAAATTACGCAACGTGGTATCGGTAATGGTATCAGTTTAATCATCTTCGCAGGTATCGTCTCAGGCATTCCTCATGCAATAGGCGGCACGATTAACCTCGTCAATACCGGTGAGTTAAACTTCTTAATCGTCTTAGCCATCCTGGTGGTCATATTAGTGACGGTAGGATCGATTATTTATGTTGAGATGGGCGAGAGAAGGGTACCGATTTCGTATTCGAGAAAAGTGATGATGCAAAATCAACACAAAAGAATTATGAATTATGTGCCAATTAAAGTAAACTTAAGTGGTGTTATACCACCGATTTTTGCAAGTGCTATATTGATGTTTCCTTCAACCTTATTGCAAACAAGTACCAATCCAATAGTGTTGAGTATCAAGGACTTTTTGAGTCCAAATAGCTATGTATTTAATATTTTGACATTTTTATTTGTCATATTCTTTTCATATTTTTATGCATCGATTGTCTTTAATGCAAAAGATATATCTGAGAACCTTAAAAAACAAGGGGGCTTTATCCCTGGTGTCAGACCTGGCGTACACACAGCAGATTTTCTCAATGATGTGGCCAGTCGATTGACCTTTTGGGGCGCGATTTATCTTGGATTGATTTCAACCTTGCCATGGATCTTAGTCAAAGTAATGGGCGTGCCATTTTATTTTGGTGGAACGGCTGTATTGATTGTGGTTCAAGTGGCTTTGGATACGATGAGAAAAATAGAAGCTCAGATTTACATGAGCAAATATGAAACACTTAGTGCGGTAGGTTTGTAAGATGGCAATTAGTCTTAAAACACCTGCTCAAATCGAAAAAATGCGTGCTGCGAATAAAATCGTAGCACAAACTCTCAACTACTTATCAAAAGAACTTCGCCCAGGCATGACACTCAAAGAGATCAATGCCATGGGGGAAGATTTTATCTATTCACACGGAGCTATTCCTGCATTTAAGGGACTCTATAATTTCCCAGCAGGTGTATGTACTTCCGTGAATCAAGTCATCATTCATGGTATACCGACAGATTATAAAATCAAAGAGGGCGATATTGTCGGTCTTGATATCGGTACGAAATTGGATGGTTGGTTTGGTGATGCCGCTATGACAGTTGGGGTAGGGGAAATCTCAAAACAGGATGAAGCACTGATTGCTTGTGCAAAAGATGCGCTTTATTTTGCGATTGAGACCATAGAAGCTGGGATGCGTTTTAAAGAATTGAGCAATGAAATAGAAAAATTTATTAATGCTAGAGGATTTGTAGCTTTGCGAAGTTATTGTGGTCATGGTATCGGAAGAAAGCCTCATGAAGAGCCTGAAATTCCAAATTATCTAGAAGGGCACAATCCAAAGCAAGGCCCAAAAATCAAAAATGGTATGGTATTTTGCTTAGAGCCTATGATCTGTTTCAAAGAAGCTACGGCCAAAGTCTTAAGTGATAAGTGGTCTGTTGTTTCAACAGATGGTATGAATGGCAGTCATTATGAACACTGTGTGGCAGTGATTAATAATAAAGCAGAAATTCTTTCAGTAGAGTAGCGTTATAAGGTGGCTTGTGAAACTGATAGTTTTACAAGCCACCTTACAATACAATAAAATGTTCTTGTGTTTTTTGAGATACAAAACATAAATAGGAGGTAAGATGGCAAAAGATGATGTTATAGAGATCGATGGCAAAGTTGTAGAAGCTTTACCGAATGCAACCTTTAAGGTAGAAGTACAAAACAACCATGTGATTTTATGTCACATCGCTGGGAAAATGAGAATGCATTACATAAAAATAATGCCAGGTGATAAGGTGAAGGTAGAGTTAACCCCTTATAGTTTAGATAAAGGGCGAATCACATATAGATATAAGTAATTTATTAGTTTATTTTCTGTATAATACATACCTTTTGGATAACTGTGTGAAGAAGAATTGAAAAAACCCCACTATTTTTTCAATTGTTGGTTTAGTCAAGAGTCTCTAAACCTGTGACAGTTTACTCGAAATACAGTGGAAAATTAGACAAAGGCAAAGACATGAAAGTACGACCTTCTGTAAAGAAGATGTGCGATAAATGCAAAGTGATCAAACGAAAAGGTGTCGTGAGAGTCATTTGCGTAAATCCAAAACATAAACAGAGACAAGGATAAGCATGGCAAGAATTGCAGGTGTAGACCTTCCAAACAAGAAGAGAGTAGAGTATGCTTTAACATACATTTACGGTATCGGTTTAACAACTTCTAGATCTATATTAAATGCGACAGGTATTTCTTATGATAAACGAGCAAGTGAGTTGACTGAAGATGAAGTTGCTGCGATCAGAAATGAATTGCAACAAAACTATTCCGTTGAAGGTGACTTGAGAAAAAAAGTCGCTATGGATATTAAATCCTTGATGGACATGGGTAGCTACAGAGGTCTAAGACATAGACGAGGACTTCCTGTTAGAGGTCAAAAAACAAAAACTAATGCGCGAACAAGAAAAGGTAAGAAACGAACCGTCGGCGCAAAAGCTAAATAGAGTCTCAAAGGGAAACAGATGGCAAAAAGAAAAGTAGCTAGAAAAAAAGTTGTTAAGAAAAATATTGCAAAAGGGATAATCTTTATCTCTGCATCGTTCAATAACACTGTTGTAACTGTAACTGATGAGATGGGAAATGTTATTGCATGGAGTAGTGCTGGTAGCCTTGGTTTCAAAGGTAGCAAAAAATCAACTCCTTATGCGGCTCAACAAGCAGTTGATGACGCGCTTGCAAAAGCAAAAGAACATGGCATCAAAGAACTTGGAATTAAAGTACAAGGTCCTGGTAGCGGTCGTGAAACAGCGGTTAAGAGCGTCGGTGCATCAGAGGGTATTCGAGTGAGTTTTCTAAAAGACATTACTCCTTTACCGCACAACGGTTGTAGGCCTCCAAAAAGAAGAAGAGTTTAATTCACATTAGAATTAGGTACTTAAGATAAATAAAATATTATTTTTTTTGGTAATGCATTAAATTAGGAGAAAAGATGGCGAGATATAGAGGACCAGTTGAAAAGTTGGAAAGAAGACTAGGTGTAAGCCTGGCTCTTAAAGGTGAGCGACGCCTTGCTGGTAAAAGTGCGCTAGATAAACGACCTTATGCCCCGGGTCAACATGGTCAAAGAAGAACAAAAATTAGTGAATATGGGCTTCAATTAAGAGAGAAGCAAAAAGCAAAATTTATGTATGGTGTTTCTGAAAAACAGTTTAGAAGATTGTTCTCAGATGCAAATAAAAAAGAAGGTAATACTGGTTCAAACTTGATATTATTGATTGAGAGAAGATTAGACAATGTTGCTTACCGTATGGGTTTTGCAACAACAAGAAGATTTGCACGTCAACTCGTCACTCATGGACATGTACTTGTCAATGGAAGAAAAGTAGATATCCCATCATATACAGTAAAACCTGGCGATAAAGTAGAAGTATGCGAAAAATCTAAAAATAACCCTCAAGTTGTTCGTGCGTTAGAGTTAACTGCACAAACAGGGATTGTCCCTTGGGTTGACATAGATACAAGCAAAGTGTTTGGTATATTTACTCGTATACCGGATCGTGAAGAAGTAGTTATTCCGGTTGAAGAGAGATTAATCGTTGAGCTATACTCTAAATAATAAGTAGGTACTGTTATGAAAAGTATTAATACATCAGCACATATACCAACAGAAATAGAAGTTGAGAATATTGCTCCAAATAAGATTAAAGTGATTGCTTATCCTTTTGAATCAGGCTTTGCGGTAACGTTGGCTCATCCTCTAAGAAGACTTCTTTTTAGTTCTACTGTGGGTTATGCGCCAATTGCTGTGAAAATTGATGGTGTAACACATGAATTTGACAGTATCCGTGGAATGTTAGAAGATGTTGCACTTTTCATTATCAATCTTAAAGGTATTCGCTTCAAAATCAAAACCGATGAAAAAAGAGTAGTATTAAACTACTCTTTTTCTGGTCCTAAAGAGATTACAGGTGCAGACCTTAACAATGATGATGTTGAGATTGTAACTCCTGATAATTATTTGGCGACCTTGAATGAAGATGCGGAACTAAACTTTTCAGTTATCATAGAAAAGGGTGTCGGTTATGTTCCAAGTGAGAACATTAGAGAAGACATTGGAACGGATTATATTGCACTCGATGCATTTTTTACACCGGTATCAAAAGCAGTATATGACATAGAAAACGTATTAGTAGAAGACAATCCTAACTTTGAAAAGATTGTATTTACTATTGAAACTGATGGGCTGATTTCGCCTATAGAAGCTTTTAAAAACTCTATGGAAGCCATGTATGCACAAATGTCAGTATTCAAAGGTATCCTTGATATTGAAGTGACGACAAATGATGAAGATACAAGTGCTGGAGTTGAGCTAGGAAAGCTTTTACAAAGTATCGAAGATTTAAACCTAAGCGCTAGAAGTTTTAATTGTCTAGAGAGAGCTTCTGTGAAATACATCGGCGAATTAGCCTTGATGACTGAAGCAGAGTTAAAAAATCTAAAAAATCTTGGAAAAAAATCTCTTGAAGAGATCAAACAAGTGATGGAAGACATTGAATTTCCAGTTGGTTATGAATTTTTAGATGAAACATCTGAGAAGCTTAGAAAAAAAATCGAAGATTTAAAATCTGAAAATAATGAGGGTTAACAATGAGACATAAGCATGGATATAGAAAATTAGGTCGCACTTCTACTCATAGAGGCGCACTTTTGAAGAACCTAGCTATTGCTATCATCAAATATGAAAAAATCGAAACGACACTTCCAAAAGCTAAAGAGCTAAGAGGACATATAGAAAAATTGATTACAAGAGCTAGAAAAGGTGACTTTAATGCACATAGAGCAGTATTTGCATTGCTACAAGATAAAGAATGTACTAAAAAACTTGTAGAAGAAATTGCTCCAAAATATGAACAAAGAAACGGTGGTTATACCCGTATTATTAAAACAAGAACCAGAAGAGGCGATGCAGCCCCTATGGCATTTTTAGAACTCGTATAATCTATCTTTGGGGACCCTTTTGGGTCTCCTCCTTTTCAAATACAATCCCCAACTCCCTGTTTAGCATTAGAACTTCAGTCGTTTTTAACCAAATATATTGTAAAAATAGACCAATAGTTTTACAATAATTTTATGACTATTTAGGAGACACAATGATTCCATTTACAGATGACGAATTGTTACCAGCCGTAGAAAAATCTTTGGACAAGGTAAAACCAATGCTAGCCCTTGATGGTGGTGGATTGACACTGCTTGGTATTAAAGATGGAAAAGTCTTTGTACAATTACAAGGTGCATGTCATGGCTGTTCTTCTGCATCTCAAACACTAAAATACGGAGTGGAGCGACAACTACGAATTGACATCCATCCCGAGCTTGAAGTGATTAGTATCCCGATTGGAACAGATTTTGACATGGACAAGTTGGTTTGATTGATGAGTATGAATTTGTCCTTGGGTATCGACTATTTTTACAAGGGAGACTTTGAAAAGGCTCTTTTTTACTTTGCCTTGGCCTTACAAGAAGATCAAGATTCAGTAGCCGCTAGAGTAGGGGCTATTTTATCGGATATGGCGACACAAAGAAGACATGAAGCCGAAGCTCTATTTGAATACTTTATGTTAACAAAAGATAGCGAAAACGGGGATATTGTAGAAGAGATTGTTGATTTAGCAGATGCGAGTATCGAGTCGATTTTTGAAAAAATAGATTCCAAAGAGCTAGAACACGCCATGAATGAAGAAAACGGTATAGAATATGTTGATTTTATCAAACTTGTGGCCCAGAGAGGCAGCTTTAAAAAAGCTTTTGAAGACATTATGTTTTCAACAAAAGTGTTGATTTCAAACAAAGATGATTTTGTAGATTTTTTGGAGCAACTGATCGATAGTGGGTTTACAGAGATGTCAATCAATTATCTAGAGAGTGCTATTAGCATGTATCCAAATGATACGAAACTTATCTCCTTAGTAGAAAAAGCAATTAAATTTTGATAGTACCAGTTGATAAAAAATATGGCTTTCGTTATATTACGGATGATTCACAAGCGTGTGATGCTAGGAGTGCCTTTTTTCTCACACAATTAAATGCGCGTTATTTAAACGATGCCAAGGCGCATGGGTGCACAAATATCATCAAGGCTGAAGCAGTCTCAAAAATACTGGGCATTGAAAACATAAAAATTATTGGCATCACAGGCACCAATGGTAAGACCACCACAGCCGCAGCCCTATATTCGATTCTTTTGGATTTAGGACACAAAGTAGCACTGCAAGGAACGCGGGGTTATTTTATCAATGATGAGAGAGTCCAAGAAAAAGGCTTAACCACACCAACTATATTTGAGACGATGAAAAATATTCAAGATGCCATCAATGAGGGGTGTGAGTATTTTATCATGGAAGTGAGTTCTCATGCCATCGTTCAAAATCGCATTGATGGATTGAAATTTTCCCTTAAAATCTTCACAAATGTGACACACGATCATTTAGACTATCATAAAAGTATCGAAGAATATATCGCAGTAAAGAGTAGTTTTTTTGATGATGAAACACCAAAACTGATTAACAAAGATGATAAAAAGATACAGTATAATCCAAAAAATTGCAGGACCTATGGTGTCGAAAACCCTGCTACATACAAAACGTTGGCCTACTCTTTGGATGAGGGTATCCAGGTAGCCTTAGCGAAGATCGAAAAAGTTCATGAATGTCACTCTCCACTGCACGGATTTTTTAATTTGTATAATATATTAGCCGCGATTGGTGCTGCTGATATGCTCAATATCGCGCCACTTGATGCTATTTGTGAAGCAGTTGAAAATTTTATGGGCGTAGAAGGTCGTATGGAAGTTGTCAGTGCTGATCCGTTGATTATCGTAGATTTTGCCCACACACCAGATGGGATGGAAAAGGTCATGGACAGTCTCAAAGAGAAAAAGATTGTCGTAGTCTTTGGGGCAGGGGGAGATAGAGATCGCAATAAAAGACCAAAGATGGGGTTTATTGCATCAAAATTTGCTAAAAAAATCATGATAACAAGTGACAACCCACGCAGTGAAGACCCTGAGATGATTATTGAAGAGATCCTGATGGGCATCAAACAAAAAACCAATCTCAAAGTAGAACCCGATCGAAAAAAAGCACTCCAAGAAGCCCTAAAATGGCAAGAAAAAGATGAGGTGCTATTGATTTTGGGAAAAGGGGATGAAACGTATCAAGAGATTAAGGGGCAAAAATATCCGTTTGATGATCGGGTGATTATCAAAAATGAATTATCATCTAATAACACGCAATCAGCCGACTAAACCGTAAGAACCAGTCGATTATTAAGTAAAAAATAGATAAAATAAAGAGGTAAATAGAAATGACATTAGAGATGTTATATGGTAAAATCCATAGAGCAACGGTGAGCGATGCAAATTTAAATTATGTAGGCTCCATTACCATTGATGCTGAATTAATGCAAGCTGCAAAATTTCGTGTGGGGCAAAAAGTCGAAATCGTCAATATTAACAACGGTGAACGCTTTAGCACCTATATTATCGAAGGTGAAAAAGGCAAACGCGATATCTGTCTCAATGGCGCTGCTGCACGTAAAGCAGAACCGGGTGACAAGATTATCATCATTGCGTATGCGAGTATGAATGAAGAAGAAATAGCAACATTTAAGCCATCCATTGTATTAGTAGATGACGATAATAATATTAATGAAGTGCGAGACTATATTTAAAAAATAGGTGGGGATTGACATGTTTGAAAACATTGACTTATCAAAAATGGGTGAAATGCTGGAAATGGCGCAAGAACAGGCAAAGAAGATGGAAGAGGAAGCCAAATCCAAAGAGTTTACTGCAAAAAGTGGTGGCGGTCTGGTTAGTGTCAGCCTCAATGGAGCGGGGGAAGTCTTCGATTTGTCGATTGATGATTCATTGCTAGAGGATAAAGAATCCATGCAGATTCTGCTCATCAGTGCCATCAATGATGGAATCAAGATGGTAGAAGATGATAAAAAGTTGGCAGCATCACAGATGCTAAGTGGTATGGGGAACTTTAACAAGTAAAGGAGCCTTAATGAAATTTTTTGTGAGTCTACTTTTATTTTGGCAAGTAGTATACGGTGTCAATTTTGTCTACCCTGATTTTAAGCAGTGCTACAACCGTAATATCCACTCCGTGGTTCATTTTGGTGCGATTGAAGCCATCGCAGTGTCCAAACATTATGCGCTCTCTTATCTCAAACACAAACCCAATCGCCCCTATGTCAAACATGACCCTTTTCTTGGACTCTATTTGTTTCATAGTGCTAAAACACTCAAACCCATAGAGTTTAAAGATACTCGTAAACTTGCATTAGGCGAATGGTTGGCAAGTATTGGTCCTAACTCTTTGTATGTTGGAAATTTTGCACAAAGGGGCAGTGGTATTGATATACTATACTCATTAGGCACAACCGTAAAACCCAATGACATGATTACGTGTCTTTGTTATAAAGTGTATGGCTTAGGCGTTGGTGATGGCCGATTTATTCCTAGTGAACTCATTACCCGTTTTATCAAAGCGAAAAAAATCCACTATGGTAGTATCGGCGCCCGCTTTGAACAAATTGGAGAAGAAGTTGTAGTGACATTTGTCAACCCTTTTTATCCTGGCAATAAACTTCAAGTCGGAGATATTATCAAATCAGTAGATGGTAAAGCTATCAAGACGCTAGAACAGTTAGAACATTATATACTTTTTTCACCCACAGATAAAACAGTGACCCTAAAATTCATGCGAGAGGGTATTTTTAAGAATGAAAAATTCAAAATTCATGAACGCCAAGGTGGCGGGGTATTAAGTGATACATTTTTAGAATATAAAGGAATGTATTTTGACTCACAATTGCGAATTATCAGTATAAAAGCTAAGAGTTTTGCTGCCCAATATGGTCTTAAGGTCGGAGATCGATTATTGGAGATTGATAGACATCCTATGAAAAATCAAAATGATGTCAAAGCCTATCTTTCTCATATTCATAAAAAAGAGCTTCATTTGCTCATGGACCGCGATAATTTCCAATTTTTTGTAAAGGTGAATTTGTGAGAGTAAAAGCAGAATTTTTAGACTCTTTTGAGTCTTATCTGAGAGAAAATTTGCCTTCAGTTGAAGGATTTCATCCCCATTTTTCAAAAGCGTATCAAGAGATTATCCTAGCAGGAGGCAAACGGTTTCGACCGCTATTATTGCTCAGTGTTGTTCATACCTGCGCCCCATCATTGATGAAAAATGCCTATCCGGTAGCGCTCGGTCTTGAGATGTTGCATACCTACTCTTTGATTCATGATGATTTACCAGCGATGGATGATGCGGATTTGAGACGGGGTGAGACAACCCTTCATGTCGCTTATGATGAAGTGACGGCTATATTGGTGGGTGATGCACTCAATACTGATGCTTTTTGTCAAATCTCTCAGGCTCCCCTGAGCGCTGAAACGCGCATTGAATTGGTGCAAGCCTTAGCCCAAAATGGCGGTAGTGGGGGTATGGTTATCGGACAAGCGATTGATTGTGAATTTGAAGATAAGCGCCTTTCGCAAAAGGAACTTGAATTTTTACATACCAATAAAACCGCAAGGCTGATTGCTGCTTCATTACTTATGGGCGCTATTATTTGTGACTTGGATGCGAAAAGTCGAGACAATATTTATAGTTTTGGATTAAAATTGGGACTCTTGTTTCAAATTCAAGATGATATTATAGATGCCACTTCAAGCGCTGAAGCAGAGGGCAAACCGACAGGAAATGACGAACATAAAAACTCATTTGTGAATCTTTTAGGTCTAGAAGAAGCGATTCAATATAAAGAGGATTTTATCAAATCTTTAAATGATGAATTAAATACATTAGATAAAAAATTAGCAGATGAACTTGATCACATAGTAAAGGAATATTTTAATGGATAGTATTGATATGTTGCAAAAACAAGCAGATACGATTAGATTTTTGTGTGCCGATATGGTACAGCAAGCAAACAGTGGGCACCCGGGTGCTCCTATGGGATTGGCAGATATTGTCACGGTTTTGAGTTCACACTTAAAACACAATCCAAAAAATCCAAAATGGCTCAATCGAGACCGGTTGGTTTTTAGTGGAGGACATGCCTCTTCTTTGATTTATGCGTTTTTGCATCTTAGCGGCTATGACATTAGTTTGGATGATTTGAAAAATTTCAGACAATTAGATAGTATCACTCCGGGACATCCTGAGTATGGTATCGTCCCTGGTGTTGAAGTGACAACCGGTCCTTTAGGGCAGGGTATTGCCAATGCTGTAGGTTTCGCAATGGCTGAAAAGCTAGCACAAAATATGCTAAATGATGCCCAAACAACACTGCTAGATCACAAAGTGTATGCACTGTGTGGTGATGGTGATTTAGAAGAAGGTATCAGCTATGAAGCCTGCGCACTAGCGGGGCATTTAGGTTTGGATAATTTGGTCATGATTTATGATTGTAATGCTATTACAATCGAAGGAAGTACCGATTTGGCATGGAGTGAAGATGTCAAATTGCGCTTTGAAGCACAAGGATGGCAAGTCGCGCGTATCGATGGTAACCATTTTGAAGAGATTAATGAAGCATTAGAAAATGCGAAGAAACAGACCAAACCTTACTTGATTATTGCCCATACGGTGATTGCCAAAGGGGCGTGTGAGATGGAAGGAAGCCACAATGCTCATGGGGCTCCATTGGGTGAGGCGATTATTAAAGAAGCCAAAATAAAAGCGGGATTTGATCCTGAAAAAAGTTTTTGGATTGATGAAGATGTCAAAGCGCGATTTGGCTGCGCCATCGAAAAAGGTGATTTAGCAGAAGCCGCTTGGAATCAAACCCTCTTAAATGCAAGCGATGAACAAAAAACATTATTGCAAAATTTACAAAATCCTGATATTTCCAAAATCCAATGGCCTACATTTGAAGATGGTAGCGAGATTGCAACACGAGATAGCAATGGGAAAATCCTCAATGCTATTGCTCAAACACTGCCGGGATTTATCGGAGGAAGTGCAGATTTGGCACCTTCTAATAAAAGTGAATTAAAAGATATGGGATGTTTCCCAAAAGGAAGAAATATCCATTTTGGTATTCGTGAACACTCCATGGCTGCGATTAGCAATGCACTGAGTTTGTATGGCTTGTTTATGCCTTTTAGTGCTACTTTTTTTATCTTTAGCGATTATCTAAAACCTGCTGCTAGACTCTCCGCATTGATGGAAATCCAAAACTTCTTTGTCTGGACACACGATAGCATCGGAGTCGGTGAAGATGGACCTACTCATCAACCGATTGAACAATTGAGTCAGTTTAGGGCTTTACCAAATTTTTATGTATTTAGACCTGCCGATGCGAGTGAAAATGTTGCTTGTTGGAAAATGGCACTAGCGATGAAACACTCTCCTTCGGCTTTTGTACTATCACGACAAAAACTTACCACCCTAAAAGCGGGAAAAGTTGATTTTGGTAGTGTAGAACAGGGCGGTTATTTGGTGCGAAAACGCGATAATGCCGTAGTCACTATTATGGCAAGCGGAAGTGAATTAATGCCAGCACTTCAAGCGGGTTGTCAACTCGAATCTGTGGGGATTAATGCGAATATTGTGAGTGTTCCTTGTTTTGATATATTCTGTGAACAAGATAAAGAATACATCAATCAAGTCGTAGACCCTGCGACCAAAGTGTTGGCGGTTGAGGCTGCTCGTGGATTAGAGTGGTACCGATTTGCTGATGAGGTTCTGGGGATGGAACGTTTTGGTGCGAGTGCTCCTGCGGGCCAATTGTTTGAAAAATTTAATATCACGACTAAGGGTATTAAAGCAAAAGTATTTGAGATGTTTGATAGAGATTATGAAGAGAGCGAACCTAAGGGTTGTAAACTATCAAATTAAGATTTTATTGCGGCGTCTGATGGGCGTCGCGACACTGACATAAAGAAATAATCATGAAATTAAAAGCAGTTATATTTGACCTCGATGGTACCTTATTGGATACACTCGAGGATATTGCAATCAGTGTCAATCACGTATTGACACACTTTGGAAAAACACCGATTGCGCTTGATCGATACCGATACTTGGTAGGAGAGGGCGCTTATAAATTAATGCAAAATGTCTTGCCTGATGCTGATGATGCAAAGATAAAGGAAGCATTGAATCTTTTTGAGAAACATTATGCAACACAGTATGATAAAAATACTAAGCCTTATGAGGGTATTGGCAAATTATTGAGTTTTTTACAAGCACGAGATTGTAAAATGGCCATTTTATCCAACAAGCCCAATGCTTTTACTAAAAAATGCGCGGTTAAATACCTTCGCACATGGCATTTTGAAGCCGTTTATGGTATTCGTGAACATATTGAAAGAAAACCTGCAGCTGATGGAGTTGTGGCTATTTTAAAAGAGTTAGACCTCAAGCCTGCGGAGTGTTTGTTCGTGGGGGACACTAAGATTGATATGATGACTGCCAAAAATGCTAGAATGCAATCTATGGGCGTTTTGTGGGGCTTTCGAGATGAAGAAGAGTTACGAAGTCATGATGCGACCTATATCGCAGCATCACCCGCTGAGGCAATCAAGATAATTCAAACCATAGAACAATAAAATATTTAAAGGATAAAGCAGATGAAACAATTTATCCAAAACTTACCAAAAGCCGAGCTCCATTTGCACATCGAGGGTACTTTGGAGCCAGAACTAATGTTTAAACTTGCAAAGAAAAATCATGTTGTACTTCCCTACAACAGTATCGAAGAGGTACGACAAGCCTATCATTTTACCTCCTTGCAATCCTTTTTGGATATTTACTACAAAGGAGCAGCGGTACTTATTGAAGCATCTGATTTTTATGATTTAACTCTGGCTTATTTAAAAAAGTGTCATGAACAAAATATCGTGCATACTGAAATCTTTTTTGACCCTCAAACACATACCGATCGTGGGATTGCTTTTGAAACCGTTGTAACAGGAATTAGTGAAGCCTTAGAGGAGGCAAAACGACGCTATAATATTAGCTCTTTTTTAATCATGAGCTTTTTGAGGCACCTATCACAAGGAGCGGCTTTCGAGACGCTTGAGGCATCGCTGCCCTTTAAAGATAAAATCAAAGGGGTCGGATTGGATTCCTCAGAACTTGGCAATCCGCCATCAAAATTTAAAGAAGTATTTCAAAAAGCCAAAGAAGAAGGCTATGAACTCGTAGCTCATGCGGGAGAAGAGGGAGATAGTCGCTATATTTGGGAAGCCATTGAACTTTTGGATGTGCGTCGCATTGATCATGGAATCCGGTGTGAAGAGGATGAAAAATTGGTTGCGTATTTGCAAAAAACACAACTGCCACTGACGGTTTGCCCGCTCTCAAATGTCAAGTTAAAAGCCGTCAAAGAGATGGGCTATCATAATATTTTAAAACTTTTGCATCGGGGATTATTGGTGACGGTCAATTCTGATGATCCTGCCTACTTTGGAGGCTATCTCAACGAAAATCTCGAAGCCGTGGCGACAAGTTTACAGGCAACAAAAGAAGAGATATTGCAACTTGTTGAAAATGGATTTCGCGCCTCTTTTTTGAGTAATCATGAGATAAACAAACAAAAAGCTTACTTTGCGTCGATGAGGTCATGATAAAATGGAAAAGTTAGTCGGAAGATACACCTTTGTAGAGGAGATACTCAATGCTTCGACGCATGGGCTAGGCATCTTGCTTAGCATTGTAGGATTGAGTGTTCTGATCGCATTTGCTGCGCTCAATGGCTCGGTGATGTTGATTGTAAGTTGTGCTATCTTTGGAGCTGCTTTGATATTTGCGTATACTTTTTCGACGCTTTATCATGCGATTACTAACGAAAAAGCGAAACAGATGTTTCGTAAGTTTGATCATGCTAGTATCTATTTTCTCATAGCCGGTACCTATACGCCAATCGCATTAGTCGTATTAAAGGGCGTATGGGGATGGAGTATTTTTGGCGTGATTTGGGCGGTATCGATCTTTGGTATCGTATTGGAATTTGTGGCATTTGAGCGGTTTCGAAAGCTCTCACTTGTGTTGTATTTGTTGATGGGTTGGTTTATGGTGATTGCGACCAACCAACTCATCCATAATATGGCCTCAGGTGGTTTGTGGCTACTTTTGGCCGGGGGCTTATCCTACTCTATTGGGGTGATTTTTTATGTTTGGAAAAAACTGCCCTATAATCATGCCATCTGGCACCTGTTTGTATTAGGTGGTAGCATTTGTCACTATTTTATGGTGCTATTTTATATAGTAGAATAAACGTATCATGATAGTTATTTTGAAACATAAACCATTGCTCAAAGCACTGAGCCTTTTTATTTTGGGACTTTTTTTGCTTTTTTCTCGTATCTCAACACTGCCTATTGTGGATTCAATCAGTCATGATTATTTTATTCAATCGATAGAAAAAGCAGGTATTGCTTATGCGACGTGTCGGGTTGTCAATGCCTCGGTATCGGTGGTAAAAGAGTCTAATCTCCAACTTGAACCAGCAGGAGTGGGAATCTCTTTGGCTGTGGGGCAAGTGTTGGGACCGGTTTATGATATGGTTGAAAAACTCTCTGATATTTTAGTTTTGGCGATTGTCTCATTGGGAGTGCAGCAATTAATCTATGAAATTGGAGTGCATGTAACACCGGGAATCTTGGGGGTTTTGTTTATCATGATATCTATCATGATGCTAGCTCACAATCAGACACTCAAGCGTTTTAATACGCTACTGTTGCAACTCTCATTTTTGGTTTTGATATTAAGACTCACGATGCCACTCTCTTCGATTGCCAATAGTTTTATATATCATCAATACTTTGAAAATCATATCGCAACAGCACGGAAAAATTTAGAACTCAATACGCTTCAAACGGATACGATGCAAAAGGTCACCCTCCCACAAACAGAAGGGCTCTTTAGTACGTTTCGCACTACGTCTGCGTTTATTAGTGAAAAAACCGATGCCTTCAAAGAGATTTTTATCAATACGGTACAAAATGCGGGAAATATTATTGACAATCTTCTGACGCTTAGTTTTTTATATATGGGAATATTTTTTATTCAAGTAATTTTTTTACCGATATTGTCATTTTGGCTCATCTTTAAAACCATACGTATTTTAAATCATAGAGATTACTAAACAAAGAAAAAGTAATATTTTGATAAAATAATTGTAAAAATCAAAATAAGGTAGGAAAAATGTTGCTATTAACGCCCGGCCCGACTCCTGTGCCTGAGGCTATCAGAGTTGCTATGAGTGAACCTACGATCCATCATAGGACACCCGAATTTGAAGAAATATTTGCTAAAACTAGAGAATTACTGAAAAAATTTTTTGATATGCCCGAAGTTTTGATGCTCGCAAGCAGTGGTACTGGTGCGATGGAAGCTTCGGTTTTAAATCTGTGCCAGAAAAAAGCTTTGGTGATTAATGCTGGAAAATTTGGTGAGCGGTTTGGTAAGATATGTGACGCATATCAGATTCCATACCAGGAATTAAAATATGATTGGGATACACCATCGTCTGTGGATGATGTTGAAAAAGCCTTGAAAAACGATTCCGATATTGATACGATTTGCGTACAAGTGTGTGAGAGTGCAGGGGGATTAAGACATCCTGTGGAAGCCATTGCAAAATTAGCCAAAGCGCACAATCCAGAGATTTCCATCATTGCTGATGGCATCACCGCCGTAGGCGTAGAGAAGATTGACACCACAAATATTGATGCCCTTGTATCAGGAAGCCAAAAAGCTTTTATGTTGCCACCGGGTCTTGCCATGATTGGGTTGAGTGCTCATGCCATGACAAAAATTCAAGCGGCTTCACGAGGGTTTTATTTTAATCTAGCCACTGAGTTGAAAAACCAACAAAAAAATACCACCGCATGGACGGCTCCAACGACGCTTGTGATTGGTTTGAAAGCCATCTTGGAATCCATCGATGAAGATGGCATTAAGCAGTTGTATGCTGATACAGCAGCGCGTGCTAAAGCCACAAGAGAAGCATTGAAAACTCTGGGTTTGAAGATTTATCCAAAAGTGCCTGCCAACTCTATGAGTGCGGTCTTAGATGACGATGCGGCAACCATCAGAAAGATTTTAAAACAAAAATATCATGTTAATATCGCCGGGGGACAAGAGCACATCAAAACGACGCTCTTTCGTATCAACCACATGGGGATATTTGAGGGTTATGAGATTCCATGGACACTCAATGCCATTGAGTTGGCTTTGGATGAATTAGGAAGAAGGCCTTATGATGGAAGCGCCAACAGAGTTTTCTGTGAAACACTTTATAAGTAGATATGATGATATACGAACACGAAATACCAATAGGCAGTAAATTGTATTTTGGCAGCAGTGCCAAATTAAAAAGAGATATTGAGAGCGTCGCGAGTGAGATGTTTATCAAAAATGGGTTTGAAGAGATTGTGACACCATTTTTGTCGTACCACCAACATGGTAATATTGCAGAAGAAGAGTTGATTCGATTTTCAGATGGTAATAATCACATTCTTTCTCTTCGCGCAGATAGTACGATGGATGTCGTACGATTGATGAGCAAGAGACTTGGGAGAAGTGTCAACCAAGACAAATGGTTTTATATCCAACCGGTTTTCAAATTTCCAAGTCAAGAAATCAACCAAATTGGAGCAGAGTATGTGGGTATTAATGACCTCTCCTTTGGGATTGAAATCAGCAGTGCACTTTTTCGACATTTTTCCATGAGTCCACTATTGCAACTTTGTAATATCACGATACCGCGTGAAATCGCAAAAGAGTTTCATTTGGATATCGGTCTTTTTGAACGCGGTGAGATTGAAAAACTTTTAGCTTTTAATATTCCTTGGTTGAATAAGCTGGTGAAAGCGCAAAGTTTAGCTCAAATTGAAGAAGTGATTACGATTGCTCCAAAAAATATTGCCGATGAATTATTGAAAATGAAAAAGTTACAAGAGGGCATTAGTTATGAGAAGATTGTCTTCTCACCACTTTTTTATGCAAGAATGCGATATTATGATGGACTTTTCTTTCGGTTTATTGACAAAAACTTAAGGTTGGGCTTGGGTGGAAATTATGAGTGTGAAGGCTCAAAATCTTCAGGGTTTGCGTTATATACAGACGCTATAATAGATACAATGATAAAAATTAGGAAATGATAAAATGAAAAGTGATTTGATAGTAGGGATTCAATGGGGAGATGAAGGCAAGGGCAAAATCGTCGATTTGCTGGCTCAAGATTATGATGTCGTTTGTAGGTATCAAGGCGGACACAATGCTGGACATACCATCGTCGTAGATGACAAAAAATTGGCATTACACCTGATTCCATCAGGAGTACTCAATCAAAATGCTATCAATATCATAGGAAATGGTGTGGTGATTTCACCTAAAGATTTGATTGAAGAGATGAAACCTTTTGGTGATTTGAGTGATAGACTTTTTATTAGCGATAAAGCGCATATGATTCTAAGACACCATATTTTAATCGATCAAGCGAGAGAAAAATTACGAGGTAAAAAAGCAATCGGTACGACCGGTCGTGGTATTGGACCGGCTTATGGTAACAAAATCGAGCGGGTAGGACATCGCATTGGCGAACTCAAAGATACGGAAAAATTAGCAAAAAGCCTCATCGAATATTTTGATATTAATCACGTATTATTTGAAGCACTCGGGATTGAAACAGCAAATTATGATGATTTGAAAAAAGAGTTGGATGCTTATGCCAAGGTATTGGTCCCGATGATTGCAGACACAACCTCTATGGTATGGAATGCACTGGATGAGAACAAAAAAGTATTGTTAGAAGGCGCACAAGGTACACTTTTAGATATTGACCATGGTACCTATCCTTTTGTGACCAGTTCTTCTACTGTCAGTGCCGGAGCTTGTATTGGTTTGGGATTGAATCCAAAAGATATCGGCAATGTCACGGGTATTGTCAAAGCGTATTGTACGCGCGTGGGAAATGGTCCTTTCCCGACTGAGGATTTTACACAAGATGGCAAAGACCTCGGTGAAAAAGGTAAAGAATTTGGTGTGACCACAGGACGGGCACGACGTTGTGGCTGGTTTGATGCCGTAGCGTGTCGTTATGCGAGTCGTCTCAATGGTTGTGATGAGTTGGCATTCATGAAACTAGATGTTTTGGATGGCTTTCCAAAAATCAAAGTTTGTGTGGCTTATGAGATTGATGGCAAACGTGTTGAAACCTTGCCACAATCATTAGAAAATGTCACGCCTATTTATGAAGAATATGATGGTTGGGACCGGGTACAAGGTATCACCAAATATGAAGATTTGCCAGAAAATGCTAAGAAATATGTTAAAAGAATCGAAGAGCTGACTCAGACAAAAATTGGTCTGATTTCAACTGGCCCAGATCGAAAAGAAACGATTTTTGTATAGATCATGATATGAAATCGGCATTTTCTAAAATATCTAAGATTAAAAAACAGAAATTAAATACAATAGAAAATGAGATTATGCGTATCCAACTGGACATCATGCGACTAGAACAAGCTATCAAAGAGATTTATGAGCATATCAAAAAACTCGAGATGCCAAGTCGCGGTTCGGTGGTTTTGTTAAATTTTTATCAAGAAAAACGACAATTATTAAACAAGCAAAAACATGAGTTAGACCAGCGATTAGAAGCAAAAAGAGAGAGGCTTACAGAGAAGCAAACAGCGTATAAAGATGCTCAAATTGATTTTGAAAAAATTAAATATTTAGAAGACCAAGAGCTCATGAGCAAGATAAAAAAAATCAAAAAAGATGAACAAAAAGAGCTAGACGAAATGGCAAATATACTCCAATACAAAAGGTGAAAATTTGAAAATAATATTTTTGATCATGACACTGCTTGCTGCCTCTTTTGCACAGAGTGTGGATTGTACGCAAATCTTTGAAAGCCGAAAAGGTGAACTATTAAGAGAGGTCGAGAAGATTGATGATGCCCGACAATCTTTTGAAGCACTCAAAGCCGCCACCAATGCACTTTTTGATAAACAAAGAGCCAGCATAGAAGCGGATAGAAAAGCCTTAGTGCAAAAAGAAGCGGACCTTAATGCAACCCAACAAAATATCAAAGCATTAATAGCAAAAAACCAAAAAATTTTGGATGAAATCAAAGGCATCAAAGAGAGTAAAATCAGTCAAACATATACCAAGATGAAAGATTCAGCTGCGGCGGCCATATTAGATAGTCTCACGACAGAAGAAGCCTCCCGTATCCTTTTTACGCTTCAAGCCAAAAAGATTTCTAAAATTTTGGCAAAAATGAATCCTCTAAACGCATCTAAAGTGACGATACGATTGAGTGAAGGACCTCCGTTTCAAAAATCAACACAAAAACAGATTCCAGCACAAAATACTAAGAGTCCTTGATGGATTTGATTCACATTGTGACGTTTACGGGTGCGATTTTTGTCTTTATGGCCACACCCGGTCCGGGCACGCTTGCGGTGGTATCGCGCTCCTTAGGGTCGGGATTTAAGCATGCTATCATGATGGCCTCAGGTATGGTCTTAGGGGATATCATTTTCCTGCTCTTATCGATGTTGGGTTTGGGGATGATTGCCAGTACATTTGGGACGCTTTTTGAGATGATTAAAATCATCGGCGGACTCTATTTAATCTACCTTGGGTATAAAATAATACGCACAAAAACATTGCACGGATTGAGCGCTTCAAAGCAAAAAGTGAGTTATAAGGGGGATTTTATCTCTGGATTATTCATCACCCTTGGCAACCCTAAAGTCATCGTTTTTTATGTCGGATTTTTGCCGACTTTTATCAATATGTCCGCGATGACTTATCAAGATATTGCTATTGTAGCGGGTCTTGTTTTGGGCGTACTCTCTTCTATCTTAGTAACCTATGCGTACTTTGCTTCCAAAGCCAAAGAGGCAATCAAAAAGCCAAAAGCGCAAAATATCATGAACAAAACAGCCGGCTCCATGATGCTTCTAATCGGTAGTTTACTCATCATCAAACGATAGCAACAGCGCTTGCAATCCTAAAACTTTTTCGTGACACTTTTTTGGTATAAACAGATATTTACCTTAGATTGGATAAAATAGTTCAAAATCTAATAATAAGGTTGGTTGATGAAAGTCAGATTACCTCACGCTCCCTACATCGCTAATAAAATAGCAATAGACTTAATAAATTGTGGTTTTGTTACCTTGCTTCATGGGGTTGAGCCAATAGCAAAAATCGCTCAAAATTTGATCGAAGAAGATATAAAAAAAGAGATGGCTTTAGAGACCAAAGTCGATGAAATACTTGATGCCAATGATGATGAGATAGAGTTTAGACAAGTAGATAGAAGAAGCATGTTTTGGTTAGTCAAAAAGAAATTGGCGAAAGAATATGACTTTGTACTCTCTTATGAAGACCGATTTAACAATATTGCACATCTGGTTTTGGAACAATCATGGAAAGATGGATTGATTGATTATGCAGTCTCTGAAAATCGTGTCAAAAATGTCATTTACACGGCTATTGAACAGTATTTGGAAAATTTTGAAGGCATTGAGGATATTGTAGCAGAACAAATTGATAACTATAAAAGAAAATTAATACCCGGTTCTGCGGAGTATGATTTGGTATTTGAAAAACTTTACGAAGAAGAGTTAAAAAGAAGAGGCATGTTGTTATGAAATTGAAGCCAATTTGGATCTATTTAGAAAATGGTATTTTTTTGGAAGCAAAGAGTTTTGGAAGTGATGGTACGCGCGTCGGTGAAATAGTTTTTAATACCTCGATGAGTGGTTATGAAGAGATTATGAGTGACCCAAGTTATGCGGGTCAATTTGTCGTTTTTACGATGCCAGAAATCGGCATTGTTGGAATCAACAAAGATGACATGGAGAGCGATCGTGTACATGCTAGTGGCATGATTGTGCGCAATTTTAATGAATATTACTCCAATTTTAGAGCCGAAGACTCCATTGATCATTTACTAATCGACAATAATGCTATCGGTATTTGCGATATTGATACCCGCTATCTTACAACCAATATCCGAGATCATGGTTCAAAGATGATGATTGCATCGACTGAAATTTCCAATAAAGAAGAATTAAAAGAGATTCTCCACTCTTTTCCAAGAATCGAAGAGGTGAATTTCATCAAAGAAGTCAGCACCAAAGAGCCTTACATTCACAAAAGTGGATCATGGGATGGTACCCAATTTAAATATCATGATGCACCAAAAGGCGCGAAGAAAAAAGTCGTCGTTTTGGATTATGGTGTGAAGCGGAATATTCTCAATGAACTGTGCATGGCAGGATTAGAAGTAGAAGTCGTGCCTCATGATAGTGATATAGAGGTATTGATACAACGATATAGAAAAGGCGAAATCAATGCACTGTTTCTCTCCAATGGGCCTGGAGATCCGATGTTTTATAAAGAAGAAGTTGCAAAAATTAAGACATTAATTGAAGCAAAAGTACCAATGTTTGCAATTTGTTTGGGGCATCAACTCTTAAGTATTGCTCATGGCTATCCGACCTATAAGTTATTGTTTGGACAACATGGCGGCAATCATCCTGTGAGATATGAGCGAAATCGCGTGGTTGAAATCACAGCACAAAATCACAACTATAATGTTCCTGCTTCGATTTGTGAAATTGCTGAGGTTACCCATAAAAATTTATTTGATAATACTATCGAAGGCGTGGCATATAAAAATGAACCAATCTTTTCGGTACAGCACCACCCTGAAGCGAGCCCAGGGCCACACGATAGTAAATATATCTTTAAAGAATTTGCACAAAAAATTTAAAAGGATGCAGTCATAGATACTATAAATTTTACTGCCATCATTGCGGTTGCTTTTTTGGGAAGTTTGGGACACTGTATTGGAATGTGCGGTGGATTTATCGTGGCTTACAGCAGTTCGAAAATAGATAGTAAATCCTCAAAAAGTCGGCAATTTATCAGTCATCTCTTTTATAGTTTAGGACGGGTGACGTCGTATGTTTTTATTGGGATGATTTCGGGCTATCTTGGAAGCGTGGTCTCTTTTTCAGAGACATCAACCGGATATTTTCTGTTTCTCGTAGGATTGTTTATGATTTTGATGGGCTTTTCTTTGATGGGACAGATTAAATTCCTCACCTCTTTAGAATCCTCCATCGCGACGAATGCCTTTGTCAAAAAGATTTTCTCGACACTCATTCATTCAAAGAGTATTTTGAGTTTTTATGGCTTGGGTATTCTCAATGGATTTCTTCCTTGCGGACTGGTTTATTTCTTTGCCGTTTCCGCTGCAGCAACGGGCTCTGTTCTTTGGGGTGGGGTCACGATGCTTGTTTTTGGACTCTCTACCATCCCCTCTCTCTTGGGTTTTGGTTTTATCGTGGGTTTTCTCAAAGGAAGTAGTTTTAGAAGCATCATGATACGCATTGCTTCTGTGGTGATTATCTTGTATGGTATATACATGTCCTATCTTGGCTATATGGCCGTCGTCAAAGGCATCTCTCAGTGACACTAGAGCAATATAAAAATGCTATTGAGACGAGTAATATTGTTTCAAAAACAGACCTCAATGGCATGATTACTTTTGTCAATGATGAATTTTGTCGGATTTTTGAATATAGCAGAGAAGAATTAATCGGTAAAAATCATAATATTGTCAGACATCCCGATGTCGATGCTAGCGTTTTTAAAGCATTATGGGATACGATATTAGCCAAAAAAACGTATAAATCTACGGTGAAAAATCTCTCAAAATCGGGTAAAACCATCTATGTCAACACCACGGTCATCCCCATACTTGATAAAAACGGGGCAATCGAAGAATTCATCGCCATTCGCTATGATGTGACGCGTAAAGAAGAGTTGACAAAAGAGTTGCAAAAAAAAGAAAGAGAGTTAGAAAACCTCAATGCGACATTAGAAGAGCGCATTGCCATTCAAACACAAGAATTGCAACTTTTAAATCGTGATTTAGAAAAAAGAGTCGAAGAAGAAGTGTGTAAAAATCGTGAGAAAGATCGGTTGTTATTTCAACAATCACGACTGGCGAGCATGGGTGAGATGATTGGCAATATCGCACATCAATGGCGACAACCTCTCTCTGAACTGAGTATTACGCTTTATAAAACCAAGAAAATATACATGAGTCAAACAGAAAATCTTAGCGATCATGATACGTTTTTGTCGAGCTACAATCATGCAAAAGATGTGATTAAAAAAATGTCCAAAACCATTGAAGATTTTCGGCATTTTTTTAATCCCAATAGAGCGCGAGAACATTTTCTTATTAAAGATGCTGTAGATGAGATGCTTCGGATTATGAAAGAAACGGTACATAAGCACCATTTGCATATCAAAGTGACGTATAAGAAAAATATTTCTATTGATGGATTTATTAGTGAGTTTACTCAGGTTTTGATGAATCTGCTAAATAACTCAAAAGACGCATTTGAAAGTAAACACGTGACGCAAAGAGAGATTGCTTTAGTGATTGACTCAGATGAGCAATCCAACGCGGTGATTACCTATCATGATAATGCCGGGGGCATCAAGGAAGATATTATTGATAAAATCTTTGATCCCTATTTTACGACCAAACATTCGAGTGTCGGAACAGGCTTGGGTCTGTATATGAGTCGAATGATTATAAAAGATAGTATGGACGGAGATATGAGTGTTACCAATAACGACCATGGAGCACAATTCACTATCATCGTACCGCAAAGGAGAAAAAATGAGTGACTTATCAAAAATAACAGTACTGTTTGTCGAAGACGAACAAGATATTCGAGACGCGTTAGAAGGTGCTATAGGAGATGAGTTTCAAAGTTTTATCATGGCACGAGATGGTGAAGAGGGTTTTAAAAAGTTTCAAAAATACAAACCCGATATCGTGGTGACCGATATATTAATGCCCATCAAAGATGGTTTGGAAATGTCAAAAGAAATCAAAAAAATATCCAGAGACACCCCTATTGTGGTTTTAAGTGCCTTTGATGAAAAAGAACGTCTTCTCAAGGCCATTGATATTGGTATTGACAAATATCTTATCAAACCCATTGATGCGGATGAATTGATGAATGTCTTGAACTTTATTGGACAAGATTTACTCTCATTAGATGATACGGTGAGTTTGGGTGGTGATTATAAATTTGATCGAAGCAAAAAAGTTTTAATCAAAGGAGATACTATCATTCCTTTGACGAAAAAAGAGTTACTTTTTATCACAATTTTAGTAAAAAATTTAGGCGTATTTGTCTTGCATGAAGAGATTAAAAAATATGTCTGGATCAACAAAAATGTCAGTGATGCCGCTATCAGGACATTTGTCAAGCGAATTCGGAGCAAAACAAGCAAGGATTTTATTAAAAACGTACCCGGATTGGGGTATCAGATTAATACTTTCATTTAATACAAATTTAATCCTATTAAGCTTTGTTGTATGATATATATATTATAATTCTTATAATTATGTGATATTTTTGTGACATAAAAATTAATTCAGGAGGAATTGATGCAGTCTAGTAATGCTATTCAGTATGACTACACAGTAGCGAAGTACTTCACAATAGCCACTATTGTTTTTGGTATTGTCGGTATGACCGTAGGTGTATTTATAGCTTTTCAATTGTCGTTTCCGGGGCTTAACGACTTGTTCGGAGCATATGGAACATTTGGAAGGTTACGACCGCTACACACAGATTCAGTGATTTTTGGTTTTACACTCAGTGGAATCTGGGCGACTTGGTACTATGTTGGACAAAGAGTTTTGAAAGTCTCTATGGCAGAATCAAAATTTCTAATGTTCGTTGGAAAACTTCATTTTTGGTTGTATTTAATTGGAGTGGCAGCTGTTGTTGTTTCTTTAATTATGGGGATTACAACTTCAAAAGAGTATGCAGAATTTGAATGGCCAATTGATATTGCTATCGTTATAGTATGGGTACTTTGGGGTCTTGGCATTTTTGGTCTTATCGGAATTAGAAGAGAAAAAGTACTCTATATTTCCATTTGGTATTATATCGCGACGTTTCTTGGTGTGGCGATGTTGTATCTTTTTAACAATATGGAAGTACCGACTTACTTTGTAGCCGGTATGGGTAAATGGTATCACTCTGTATCTATGTATGCAGGAAGTAATGATGCGATGGTTCAATGGTGGTATGGACACAATGCGGTTGCATTTGTTTTCACGGTGCCAATTATTGCTATGATTTATTACTTTTTACCAAAAGAATCAGGTCAACCAATTTTCTCTTATAAATTGTCACTATTATCATTTTGGGGCTTGATGTTTGTTTATCTTTGGGCTGGTGGACACCACTTACTTTACTCAACCGTTCCAGATTGGGTTCAAACTATGGGATCAATTTTCTCTATTATTCTCATCCTTCCGTCTTGGGGTAGTGCGATTAATATGCTCTTAACCATGAAAGGTGAGTGGGGACAACTCAAAGAAAATCCACTGATTAAATTTTATGTTTTAGCATCAACATTCTATATGTTAAGTACTCTTGAAGGTCCTATCCAAGCGATTAAATCTGTCAATGCTTTGGCACACTTTACTAACTGGATTCCAGGACATGTTCATGATGGTACTTTGGGATGGGTCGGATTTATGATTATCGGCGCATTGTTCCATATGGCTCCACGAATGTACAAAAAAGAGATTTTTAGTAAAAAAATTGTAGAAGCACAATTTTGGGTTCAAACAACTGGTATTGTTATGTATTTCTCAAGTATGTGGATTGCAGGTATCACACAAGGTATGATGTGGCGAGCAACAGACCAATACGGAAACCTAGCGTACTCCTTTATTGATGCAGTTGAAGTATTGCATCCATATTATACACTAAGAGGTGTGGGTGGCGTATTTTATCTGGTTGGTGTGTTTATGTGGGCTTATAATATGTATAAAACAGCAACTTCAAGCAAAGCAATTGAGAAAGAACCTCAATACGCTTCACCTATGGCATAAGGGGGTATATGATGTTTCATTGGTTAGAAAAAAATCCATTCTTTTTTGCAGTAGGCGTTTTTGTCGTCATTGCGTATGCGGGAATTGTTACCGTATTGCCAGATTTTATGGAAAGTGCGAGACCACTAGTGGGTACCAAACCTTATACAACATTGCAGTTGGCAGGGAGACAAATCTATATCCAAGAGAGTTGTAACGCTTGCCATTCTCAATTGATTCGACCATTTAAATCAGAGACTGACCGATACGGTAAGTACTCTTTAAGTGGAGAATATGCTTATGATCGACCATTTTTGTGGGGAAGTGAAAGAACCGGTCCAGATTTGCACCGTGTTGGTAACTACAGAACAACAGACTGGCATGAAAATCATATGCTAGACCCTGAAAGTGTAGTACCAGGTTCTATCATGCCAAAATATGGTTTTATGTTTAAGAAAAATGCGGATTTAGAGACTGCTTATGCAGAAGCTTATACCGTTAAAAAAGTTTTTGATGTTCCTTACGATCAGCCAAATATGCCAAAACTCGGTACATTTGCTGAAGCTAAAGCAGCTGCTTATAAAGAAGCCGGTGCTATAGTAAAAGATATGAAAAATCAATCCGTGAAAGATGCGTACAAAAATGGGCAAATTAAAGAAATTGTTGCATTGATTGCGTATTTGAATAGCTTAAAATAAGGAATTAGTTGTGGATATGGAACTTGTAAGACTGATACAGGGCTATAGTTATGTTGCTATGATTTTTATTTTAACAATAGGACTCTATGCTTATATCTATCATCTTTACAAATCAGAAAAAGATGGTGTTAAGGATTATGAAAAGTACTCAAACTTAGCACTGCATGATGAGATTGATGATAATCTTGTTGAAAAACAATATCCACAAAATGATCATAAAGTTAAATAGGAGCGTTAAAAATGAATTGGCTGAATGATAATGTAAATGTGTTGACACTGATCGGTGCAGCAGCAATTTTAATTCTTACCATTGGTGTAGCGGGTAAATACATCAAACAGATGAAAACTGACAAAAGTGGTGGAGAATTAACAGGAGACAACTGGGATGGGGTTGGCGAATACAAAAACCCATTACCTATAGGTTGGTCACTATCTTTTATAGGTACGATGATTTGGGCATTATGGTACTTTTTCATGGGGTATCCGTTGGGAACATTTTCTCAAATCGGACAATACAATGAAGAAGTGACACAATACAATCAAAAATTTGAAAGCAAATGGGCCAATCCTGACCATGCCACTTTGATGGGTATGGGCGAGGGCGTATTTTTGGTACAATGTGCACCATGTCACGGGATTACCGGTGATGGTATGAATGGAAAAGCAGCAGACTTGACAAAATTTGGTACTGAACAATTTATTGTGAATGTTGTATTGCACGGTTCTAAAGGTCAAGGGTATCCTCTAGGTGAAATGCCAGCGGGAATGTTGGATGAAAGTAGTGCCAAAGCAGTAGCGGCTTACATCACTCAAGATATATCTAAAACAGGAACAAAACACCCTGAATTAGTAGAAACCGGAAAAGCACTGTTTGCAACGTGTGCAGCATGTCATGGTGCAGATGGAAAAGGTATGGGCGGAAGTGCTCCAGATCTTGCGAATTTCAACAAAGCTGGTTTTGTCGTTAGTATTTTAAATCACGGTAAAAAAGGTGTTATTGGTGAAATGCCGGCTTTCAACGATGGAAGACTCACAAAGGTCCAAAAGATAGCAGTTGGTACCTATGTTGATTCGCTACACGAATAAGGGGATTAAAAATGGAAAATACTAATAGAAATGTTTTTGGACTTAACGGAGTAACCGGAATGCTGATTGCTACTGTTTTATTGCTGAGTATACTAGTGGGTCTTACAGTTATGGGAATTTCTGCACAACAAGAAGTTGCCAATAAACCTTATAAGATCAATAATATCAGTACTTTGAAGGTCAGAGACAAAGATAATATCAAAAACAAAGTGATTGAAAAATAAGGAGATATCATGGCGGAAAATATGGACAAAATCATCACGGTTGGTTTAATCATCATGGCTATCGTATCAGCCTTTGCAGTACTAACCTCTAATCATCTGTATGTGGGCTAGATGAGTAGAACATTTTTCAAGTGCAAAAAGTTTATACTTTTTGCACTTTTTTTATCAACCCTCACACTGCATGCTGAAAAGCTCATCTATAATGACGGAGTGCTTATCCCCAAAACAGAAGCTAAAATGGAACAAATCGGTGATGAGTTACTCTCAAAAACCGGTGTTAGAGCCTATGTTTATGCCACGCAAAATATCAACAATATGGCACTTCATGATTATGAAAAAGAAATTATGAAAAACAAAAAATCACCTTTTGTTGTTTTACTCATTACACTGAAAGACCAAAAGGTAGATATCGTTAATTCTCCAGATTTAGATACAGCCTTTGATAGAGAACAAATTCTATCTCCATACTCTTGGAGCGGCAGTATTATCCCCTTACTCGTAGGGAAAAAGAAAGATGTCAATGTCAATGCTGCGATGTTAAATGGCTATGCCGATTTAACCGAGCAGATAGCCAGCCACAACAATGTCACACTTACTAGCGGAATCGGAAGCACAAATAGAGATATGATCTTTTTTCTACGTATTGCCATCTATCTATTTTTAGCATTCGTGATTGGGCGGTATGTACTGATGAGAATAAAAAAAAGGTAGCACTATCATGAAAGAAAAAAAAGAGAGAAATTTTTGGCCGCATGCCATTATTGGTATTATTTTGACCGTTGTAGTAGCCGGTGCTTTTACTGTAGATCTTGCTTTGAAAAATCCCGTGCAAGAAGAGACTTTGTTTATGGAAAAATATCAAACTGTGGATAAAAATATCCATAAACTCATGGCAGATAAAAGCAAATTTGATAAAGACTTTGATATTATCTATGCCAAGAAAAAGTTTGTTCAAGGGAGCAATACTTTTTTTATTAAAATACAAGATAAAAAAACACATAAATTTATACAAAATGCTGACATAACACTCTTGGTAACACGACCTGAAACCAACGAATTTAATCAAAAAATGAAACCATCAAAGGTAGAAAATGATCAATACATTTTCACCAATATTCAAGTCCAAAGACCAGGTCGTTGGAGGCTTATGACAAATATTAAAGTCGACAATAACTATGATGGATATGATAGTCATGAAGTGTATGCTACTGAGTGACGATATGATTGTGCTATATGGTTGAAATTTACTCTACCAATCGTGCTGTTCGTGAATGCTATGCCTCATATAGCAATCACGATACCCTTTTACCAAAATCCATAACAATCTCGGATTTTGAATCCAAAGCTATTATTCTCAAAGACCGCGTTTTAATCGATGATGATACCAGATTTTTACTCTTGCACGAAGCTGCAAATTTTCAAGATTTTCATAAATTGCAATTTGATACGAATTTACTTGTTTTTTTAAATCACTCCAAATACTTATTTAATTTTTTTGAAGAACTCGCCAATGAATTTGTCAGTATTGATAGTATAAAAGAGTATGACTTGTATGAAGAATTTGCGGGTCATCTAGTGATTTTAGAGCAATTATTGCAAAATTACAAAGCTCTCCTTGATACCCATCACTATGCAGATCGTATCAATTTACAAGGTCTTTATGAACTCAATCGAGATTATATCATGAGCCAAGAGAGCATTCATGTGCGAATTGATGGATTTTTGAGTGGTTATGAATTAGACCTGTTTACTCAATGTGCCGGTTTGATACCAGTAGAGTTGAGTTTTGTGTTAAATCATTACAATACCAAACTCAAACAAAGCATAGAATCATTGGGATTTGAACTTAAACTAGGACATCATTATCGCCTCAACCTTTCCACCAATCAGATTGTGTCTGAAACCCCAGTGAAAGAGGCATCCTCCCCTGTCAATGTGAAGGTGTTTAATACAAGATTATCACAAATCGGTTTTATTTTCTCGCAAATTGATCAATTTGTAAATGAAGGTATTCCTCCTGAAGAGATTGTCGTGGTATTGCCAGATGAGAGTTTTGCTCCATTTTTACAAAAATTTGATAGCATGAGAAATCTGAATTTTGCTATGGGATTTTCGCTCAAACAATCCAAGCTATACAAAAGAATTGAGGCCATAGAATTGTTTATGAACGCAAGAGATGCAGAGGAAAAATTACGCATTAAAAGATTACAAATTCCTGATGAATTGCTGCATCAAATTGAGATGATTTGGCAAAAAAAAGTCAATGCCATGGCGTGTATGGATATCATCAATTCTGTTTGTGCTCTGGATGAAAAAGAGTGTGAAAATGAAAAAATACAAGAGACAATTTTCCGATTTTCTGAATTTTTATCAAAATTAAAGCTTTATAACTTAGAACAAATATTGAAACTTTTCTTAAACAGACTAAGTGCTCAAACAACAGATGATGTGCGAGGGGGTGTCATCACGGTAATGGGTGTGTTGGAAACGCGCGGCAGTCAGTTTAAGGGGGTCATTGTTCCTGATTTTAATGACAATATCGTACCAAAGATAAACAATAAAGATATGTTCCTCAATACGCATATTAGAACCCAACTAAGATTGCCGACTGCAAAAGATCGAGAAAATTTACAACGTTTTTATTACCACCGGCTTTTCTCCACAGCCCAACGTGTTGCGATATCGTGTCTCAAAAATGACAAAGAGATGCCCTCACGATTTTTAGATGAATTGAGTCTAAAATATCATCTTAGTGAGAGTGAATTTGTTGATCACTCAGCGTTATTTAAAAGTGTTGCTGAGAGAGACCCTTGTGTTCATGAGATCAAAGCGTCCTCCTATCTTCTGAGTCAAGCGCCACTTTCTGCTACGAAGTTAAAAACACTTTTGGTTTGTAAGCGTAAATTTTATCATCAATACATCGAACGGCTCAAAGAACCTGAAAATGATTTTACGCAATCTAATGCCAATATTGGGTTACTCTTACACCGTGCATTGGAACATGTCATGATAGATGATAGATCGATTTTAGGGGATGAAAAAAGACTCTATCATGCCATTGAGGCATATCTTCATCATGAAAAATACAACCCTTTAGATCAATTTTCTATTGATATTTGGCTACAACGGCTGAAAAATTTTGTCACCAATGAAGTTGAGCATTATCATGAGGGATATAGAATTTTTAAGATAGAAGAACATTTGAGTGTCAATTTTGAGGGATATACACTCAAAGGGACCATAGACCGCATTGACAAGAAAGATGGAAAACTACACATTATCGATTATAAAAGTGGTGATGTAAAGCGACTGATGCCAAAAAATATGGATTTAGTCGATGACTACCAACTGGAATTTTATTATCTGCTTGCTAGCAGTCTGGGTGATGTTAGCAGTGTCGTTTATTATGATTTGAAAAATGCCAAACGGGTGGATGAAAGCAATTTGGATGCAAAACTTGATAATCTTAAAATAATTTTAAAAGAATATCAAACGCCAATTAGTACCTTTGATATGTGTGAGAAAATCCAAAATTGCCTCTATTGTCCTTACAAAAAATTATGTTTAAGGCAAAATTAAGATGTTAAAAAGTTTAGCACTAGAAGCCAGTGCCGGAAGTGGGAAAACTTTTGCCTTGAGTGTGCGCTATATTTCATTGATGTACTTAGGAATCAACCCCAATAAAATCTTAACATTAACCTTTACAAATAAAGCCACCCTAGAGATGAAAGTTAAGATTTTTGAGTGTCTCAAAACACTAGAACACTCCAGCGAACTTCATGAAATTGTCAAATTGACGGGATTGACAAAAGAGAAAATTTTAGAAATGCAACCGAAAATTTTGAAACTTTTTTTAAACAGCGATCTCAAAATCTCGACGATAGACTCTTTTTTTGCTTCCATATTGAGAAAATTTTCATTTAATATTGGATTGATGCCAGATTTTTCGATAGAAGAAGAGTTTGCGAGTGATGTATTGATGGAACGTTTTCTACAAATCTGTAAAAAATCAAGCCTGTATCACTCTTTGGTCGTTTTTGCCCAAAAAGAAAATAAAAGCTTGACTGATATTTTTAAACTATTTCAAGTCGTCTATGAGCGAGAGTCTGAATTGGACTTAGAGCGCTATGCTAAAGGGATTCAATTACAAGCCCTACGAAGTGAAAAGATATTGTCGCTATTAGAGCAGATACAAGAAGCTTTTGCGCGCAATGGCTTAGGAGAGAAAACATTGCAAAGCCTTCAGGTCTCTAGTGTTGATGAGCTCTTAAGTAAGGGATTTGTTGGTAAAGCTGATTTTGAATATTGGCATTATAAAAAATATGCAGATGCCACTATCAATGCTTTGCATCATGAGCTAAAACATGAATTAGCACAATACGTACAACAGAAAGAGCATTATGTCATCAAAGAGATTTCAAAATACTATAGCGCATTTAAAAAGGCCATTTATGAAGAAGCCAAAAAAAGTGGAAAATTAAGCTTTTTAGATTTAACGTATCGGCTGTATCAATTGTTGCATCAAGAGATTTCTAAAGATTTTCTATACTTTAGGATGGATGGTAATTTTACGCATTTGTTGATTGACGAATTTCAAGATACGAGTATCGTGCAATATAAAATATTAGAACCTTTTATGCAAGAAGTCGCAGCAGGAAAGGGCGCTTATGAGGATCGTTCGCTCTTTATCGTAGGGGATATTAAACAATCAATCTATCGCTTTAGAGGAGGCTCTAAGGAGCTGTTTTTGTATGCGGCAGAACAGTTGCATTTGAGTCGAGATATCTTAGAGACCAATTATCGCAGTGCGCATCAGGTGGTTCATTTTGTTAATGCTACCTTTGCCGAGAAAATTAAAGATTACAAGGCACAAAAAATCAATCCGGCAAATCCCGTGGGATATGTCAAAGTGGATTTGGGTGATGATATTGAAGCGCAAGTGATTGCAAATTTACAATTTTTGATGGATCATGATATTTCGCAAGATGATATTGCTATTTTATGTTTTACCAATAAAGAGGCATTAATCTTAAAAGAGTTAATACAGCAACAAATCCCCGGTACCAAAGTGACAATGGAAGCCAAACAAAAATTAATCGATGTCCCTATCATCAGCGGCATTATTGATTTTATTTTTTATTTGTATTTTCGTGAGCCTATATATCTTAGAAACTTTGAAGCTGCGTGTGCAAAAAAGGTCGATAGCTCTAAAATGGCCTATTTTAATCTTGATGGCGATGTTTTTGAGCTGATTTGCGATATTATTGAAGCGTTTGAAATTTTTTCAAAAGAAGAAGATTTACTCTATTTTATTGAAATTAGTAAAAAATTCCGTGATATTGAAGATTTTATATTTAATCATGATACGATTTCACAAGCGTCACTGTCGAAAAGTACACAGGGTATTCGGGTCTTGACGATACACAAATCAAAAGGCTTAGAGTTTCATAGTGTTGTGATTGCTGACCGCATCAAAAAACCTAAAAGTTCGTCTCATACTTTATTATTTGATTATGAAGGCATCCAATTAAAAAATCTCTATTTGCGAATCAAAGGGCGAGAAAATGTGGATTTAGATTATGCACGAGCCAAAGAGCAAGAAAAAAATGCAGCCACAGAAGATCTCATCAATGCCCAATATGTCGCACTCACACGTGCCAAAAACAATCTCATCGTATGTGCTAAGAAAAAAGATTCAGCATTTGAAAATTTGGATTTACTCCAACAGGAAGTTGGTGACATTTTCGCGTCCGTGCCAAAAGAGACATCCCCTAGCAAAAAAGAGACCAAACCCATCTCTCCTTCGCGATATGGCTCTCAAAAACAAGAAAAAACCGAAAAATCAGAAGTGTACCGTGGCGATATTCATGCTATTGATTTTGGCTTAGGGCTTCATTATATGTTGGAGATTCTTGGTGGATTTGATGAGCGCGCTTTGCCTGAGGCTTTTGCATCGTTGAAAAATCGCTATGGATTTATCTTAAAAGAAAACATGTTGCAAGATATTTATAATCGTGTGCAGATGCTATTGCAAGATGAAACCTTTAGGACTTTGGTACACGAAGGGACCTGTTATAAAGAGCAACCACTCTACTATCAAGGAGAGCGCAAGCAATTGGATCTTTTAGTTGAAAAAGATGGTGAAATTATCGTCATTGATTACAAAACCTCACGCATCGTTCAAGAGGCGCATAGGAACCAAGTAAAGCACTATCAAAAAGCACTGCAGAGCATATATAATAAAAAATGTCGGGCTTATTTGTGCTACTTGAGAGAAACGGGGTGTGAATTAGTGGAAATAGCTGAAAAATAGCTGAAATTAAGCTATATCAAAGTTTTAATTGACTACAATCACAGTTCAAAATAATTTTGGCAAAGGTAAAAAGATGAAAGCAACAATTGCTATTAAGCCAAACGAAGTAAAACGCGATTGGATAATCGTAGATGCAGAAGGTAAAAAATTCGGTAGAATTTTAACTGAAGTAGCAACACTTTTAAGAGGCAAACATAAACCTTATTTTACTCCAAATGTTGATTGTGGTGACTATGTCGTCATTATCAATGCAGAGAAAGTTGAGTTTAGTGGAAATAAATTGGATACCAAACAGTATCACAGACACACTGGGTATTTTGGTGGAGTAAGAAGTGACAAGCTTAATGACTTGCTAAAAAATAATCCTGCAAAATTGTATAAATTAGCAGTTAGAGGGATGTTGCCTAAATCAAATCTTGCAAAAGATATGATCAAAAAACTAAAAGTTTATGCTGGTAGTGAGCATCCTCACACCGCTCAAATTAGTCAGGGAGAGGGAAAATAGATGGCAAAAGTATATGCAACAGGCAAAAGAAAAACAGCAATTGCCAAAGTTTGGGTAGCTCCTGGCAGCGGTAACATTATTGTTAATGGTATTGATTTCGAAGCATGGCTCGGCGGCTTAGAAACCATCAAAAAAAGAGTAAGACAACCTTTAGAGCTAACAAAACAAATCGATAGAGTAGATATTAAAGCGACTGCATTTGGTGGTGGATATTCTGCCCAAGCAGATGCATTGCGACACGGTATCTCTAAAGCATTGGCTTCTATGGACGCGGACAACAGAGCAATTTTGAAACCTTATGGATTATTGACTCGCGATTCAAGAATCGTTGAGAGAAAGAAATTTGGTAGAAGAAAAGCGAGAAGAAGTCCACAATTCTCTAAAAGATAATTTTTTGAGACACCTTGTCTCTTTGAAAATCTTAGTAATAGAATATTGGAAGAGGGGATTGTCCTCTCTTCTTTTTTAACCTCCATGCAAAAAATCCTCATCAGTGCTTGTTTATTGGGTGAAAATGTCAAATACGATGGTACCAATAATGATATACGCGAGCATGCTTTTATTCAAAAAATGTTAAAACTCAATCTTCTCGTTCCCGTGTGTCCTGAAACATTGGGTGGTTTACCGACTCCCAGAGTCCCTGTGGAGATTAAAGAGCATCGGGCTATCAACAAAGAGGGTATTGATAAGAGTGATGCCTTTGAATTGGGCGCAACGCTAGCGTGCAATATCGCACAAGAACACGCCGTGTGTATGGCCATACTCAAGAGCAAAAGCCCCTCATGTGGCTCTGGATATATTTATGATGGTAATTTTACAAAAACGCTGGTACCCGGAGATGGCATCGGTGCGCGTAAAATCAAAGAAAAAGGCATCCGAGTCTTTAATGAAAAACAACTGGATGCGGCTGAAGCGTTTTGGGAGACTTTAGACAAACTTTGATTCAGGCAACGCATGGACGCGTGTCAATATTTTATTGAACATGATGGTGATTTGTTCGGTCGTGTGGATGAGATCATCTAAATAAGCCTTGACTTTGTCTTTGCTCATCGAATCAATCTTTTTCCCAAACAAAAAACTTTTTTTGGCATTTTTTAAATAAACATTAGAAATTTTGTTATACTCTTCACACCATTGAGAGTGAAGTGATTCTAACTCATCATAAAAAATCGTACCAGTGATATTTTTCGTGGCTTCAATATTTTCATAAATCCATTTTCCGACCAAGGATTTTTCCTTATTGAGAATAACCGGAGTATATCCAGAAAAATTTTTTGCCTCGTTATATTTCATGGTAGACATGTGTGTGTTGTAACTGCGTTGCGTTCTTTCTAAAAAATTAATACATTCTTGTTTCGTCACGGGGATACCTTAAAATAAAAATATAAGTAAATATTGGATATAAATTGTATCATAATTTATATTATTTATAGAAAAGGAGAAAATTTTATGAAACGACCTGATGCGATTGATGAAGAAATTGTCTTAGATCCCTCAAAATATATTGTAAGCAAAACGGATCCTAAGGGGATTATTGAGTATGCCAATGACTACTTTGTGGAGATTAGTGGCTATGGGCGCGAAGAGTTGATTGGTACCCCTCATAATATCTTGAGACATCCAGATATGCCACGTATTGTTTTTAAGATGATGTGGGATCGCATCAAAAAATCTGAAAATATCACTGCCCTGGTTAAAAATTTAGCTAAAAATGGAAAATATTATTGGGTGGTGACAGAGTTTGAAACGAAAAAAGATAAAAGAACGCGTAAGATTATCAGTTATACCGCCTTTAGAAAAGCGGCTCCGAGAGATGCAATAGAAAAAATCATACCCATTTACAAGAAGTTAATAGCACTTGAAAAAATCGGCGGTATGGAGGCTAGCGAGAAATTTTTGGTTGAGTTTTTAAAAGAAAATAACACGACTTATGATGAGTATATTGATAATATAGTACAAAACAAAGGGCTTTTTAAAATGTTCTTTGCCGCGATGAGAAAACTCTTTAAATAAGAGAAAAATCATCTAATTTACTATTTATTTATAATAGGTTAATGTCACATTTAATCTATAAGCTTATAATTCTCCTACCAAGACGCAACCCTCCTTTTTATAGAACGAATATATTTTTAGAATGCACGTCCGAGTTGCCCACCTCGGACGCACATTCACCTTCTTTTTATTTTTCCAATAAAATTTTTAAATTTCTCACACTAAAAAGTCTCAAATTATTACTTTTCATTGACTTTAATTCACTCGTAAAACCGTTTTTTGAAAACATGACAAGGATATCAGGTTTGATGTGTGCGGCATCACAATCAACTTTTAGTTTTGTGAGGTCACTTTTTTTGACTTTTGTTTGCGTGTATTTACAAAGACCTGCGATGATTTGTCCTGATTTTGTTTTTGCGACGATATTGATGTCGCGATCATCATCCCAATATCGGTTGATATTGTAGATTTTATCTTCTTGAAAGGAGCGTTTGATATATTCATGAGAGAGTTGCTCAAAGGTCAAGTAGGAAAATTCAGATTTTAAATTTTTAAACTTTTCAAAAAATTCCGTATAATCACCGTTTTTGATTCCTTTGAAAATAGGAGAGATAAACGCAAACCAGAATCTCAAAAAAGGTGCCATAAATAAGATTTTATCAGACATATCGCAAGATGCTGAAGTCGATTCGAGTTTTATGACGTCTAAATCACATAATTCATCGAGACAATCCATCCCCTTATCAAAAGATACTTTGGCGCGTTTAAATGAAGAGTTGGTCCTGCGATCTCCCAACGCGGCACCTGTAAGAATCAAATGAAACAATTCATCGCCTGTGGTTAAGAGGGCAATATCGTTTCTTAGATATTTGTATCGATTTAAAATATGTTTTTCAATCAATGCTTCAAGAGGCTGATTGCAATCGATTTTGATATCAAGTCCACCAAAAATAGTAAAGTAGGCTATCGCCTCTTCGATATTTTTAGGATGGTTACGAGAACAAAAAATCTCAAACTGTTCTATAAATGATTGTGTATGATGTATGATGATAATAAATCCTTTGAATATTTCTGTGAGATTATAGCATAGGAAAGAAAAATCTAGTAAATAAGAGAAAAATCATCTTATTTACTATTTATTTATAATAGGTTAATGTCACATTTAATCTATAAGCTTATAATTCTCCTACCAAGACGCAACCCTCCTTTTTATAGAACGAATATATTTTTAGAATGCGCGTCCGAGTTGCCCACCTCGGACGCAAATTCACCCTCCCTTTTTTTATTATCACACTTTGACCGACAAGATTCAGAAATTTTATGACAAATGAGTAAAAAATTCACAAAATAAGAGAAAAATCATCTTATTTACTATTTGTTTATATTAAATTAACACAGTATTTAATCTATAAGCTTATAATTCTTTTACCAAGACGCAACCCTCCTTTTTATAGAACGAATATATTTTTAGAATACGCGTCCGAGTTGCCCACCTCGGACGCACATTCACCTCTTTTTTCTCTTTCCTTCTTATGGTATAATCCTCAAATGAAATTCTTAATATTACTATTTTTATTCCTTGTCAATATTTTTGCCTCAACCCTAAATTTGGCCATAAGTGCCAATCCAAGTCGCATCAATCCCATTCTCTCAACCGATAGTGCCAGTAGTGAAGTGGCGGGATTTTTGTTTAATTCTTTAATCAAATATGACAAACATGCCAAAATCGTCCCATCTCTAGCCACAAGTTATGAATTTAAAAATCCAACCACTTTGATTTTTTACCTGCGTCATGATGTGAGTTGGAGTGATGGGGCACCTTTTAGTGCTAAAGATGTGCTCTTTACTTACAAGACTATCATCTCTCCGAAGATTTTCACCCCGTATGCTTCCAGTTTCAAACACATCAAAAGTGTGGAGGCCCTCGATGATTATACGGTGAAAGTGACCTATAAATATCCCTATTTTAAGGCGCTTGAGACTTGGATGATGGAGATTTTGCCTGAGCATATTTTGAAAAATGATAAAGATATCATGACGAGTAAATTTAATCAAGCACCTATTGGTACGGGAGCGTATACCCTCAAAAAGTTTACCACTTCCAGCGATATTGAACTCGATGCCAATCCTCATTATTTTATACATAAACCCTATATTGATAAGATTATCTTTCACTATTTGCCCGATAGTTCTGCTAGTTTTTTGATGTTAAAATCAGGACTTTTGGATATGGGCTCGCTTTCTGCTTTGCAACTGACAAGACAGATTGATGAGAATTTTAAAAAACAATACAATATCTACGAATCACCAGCTCACGCTTATGAATACTTAGGATTTAATCTCAAAAATAAGAAATTTAAAGACCCAAGAGTGCGAAAGGCTCTCTCTTTGGCGATTAATCGTCAAGAGTTGGTGAATATCTTATATTTTGGACACGGCAAGGTGTGTAGTGGCCCCTTTTTGCCAGGGACGGGAGCTTTTAATCCTCATATCAAAGCGCCCAAGCAAGACATCAAAAAGGCAACAGCACTCTTAAAAGAAGCCGGATATGATAAAGCGCATCCTTTGCGTTTTGAAATCACAACGAGCACAGGCTCAACACGCTCTTACATCGCACAAATATTACAACACCAATTAAAACAATCCGGTGTCATCGTGACACTGCGTGTGATGGAGTGGCAAGCTTTTTTAAATACGGTTGTATTGCCACGACATTTTGAAGCGGTACTTTTGGGTTGGTCTGTGGGGCTCAAACCGGATGCTTATAGTATTTGGCATAGTGAATCGGATAAAAAGGGAGGCTTTAATTTTGTCGGCTATCACAATAAAAAAGTAGACCGTCTCATCAAAAAGGCGGAGCGTACGGTTGAATCTGAGAAATTTGATGCTATTTATCAAAAAATATTTCAATTAATCGTCGATGACAATCCCTATCTTTTTTTAGTGATTCCCAATTCTATCACGGTGGTTAGCAAGAAAATTTCACCCATCTCTCCCTCTATCATCGGGGTGATGCACAATATCATCGATTGGAAAATAGAGCCCAACAAATAGTACACAAATACTCACTATAATATGTTAAGATTAGTAACATGAGGAGTATGATATGAATCTATTGAAAAAACCAAGCTGGCATATTAGCGATAAAGAGATTACCCCTGAGGTTTTATTTGACGCGCGCAGGCATTTTCTAAAACTTGGTATTGCCAGTACGGTTTCACTCTCCGTAATCGCAGAAAAACTCGCTGCCATTGAGACAGAAAAAAGAAGTATTTTAGCATTTAAAAAAACAGACTATGGCAAAAATTTAGAAACCAATACCTTTCATCAAGCCAGCACCTATAATAATTTTTATGAATTTTCACTCGATAAAGCCAAACCCTCGAAGATGGCGCATACCCTAAAGCCAAGCCCTTGGAGTATTAGCGTATCGGGTGAAGTGGAGCATCCGATGACCATCAGTATGGAGGAGATCCTCTCATCATATCCCCTAGAGGAGCGCGTGTACCGATTTCGCTGTGTGGAGGGCTGGTCGATGGTATTGCCATGGATTGGTGTTCCCTTGTCTTATGTTCTCAAAAAAGTGGCACCTACCTCCAAAGCAAAATACGTTAAATTTACAACCCTTTTTGATCCCAAACAATTCCCAGACCAAGCCAGTTCACTCTTTGGTAGCAATATTCCCTATCCTTATGTAGAAGGACTACGCATGGATGAAGCGATGCATGATCTTACCCTTTTAGGCGTGGGCATGTATGGCAAAGTTTTACCCAATCAAAATGGGGCGCCGATTCGTTTGGTGGTGCCTTGGAAATATGGCTTTAAAAGTATCAAATCGATTGTGAGTATTGAATTGGTTGAAAACGAGCCACTCAACACGTGGCGCCAGATTAATGCTAAAGAGTATGGCTTTTATGCCAATGTCAATCCCAAAGTAGATCACCCAAGATGGTCTCAGGCAAGTGAGCGCAAATTGGGGAGTTTTTGGAAACAAAAGACTCTGATGTTCAATGGTTATGAAAAGGAAGTGGCACCCCTTTACAAAGATATGGATTTGCGAAAATTTATATGAAAAAAAAAGGATTTTTAGCGCTTATTTTATTGGCTCCTTTGGGATTTTTACTCATCAAGCTCCCTCATGCTATTGATCCCATCAAATACATCTATACCATCACCGGGGTGACATCAATTTGTATGCTCAATCTCACGCTCTTGCCTTCGCTATTGCGTCGGTGGGTGAATGTGATGCGATATCGTAGGATGTTGGGATTGTTTACCTTTTTTTATGTGATGTTGCATTTTTTAAATTTTGTGATTTTAGATGCGCAGTTTGATTTGGCTTTGGTGGTAAAAGAGACCTATGAGAAACCCTTTGTTTATCTTGGGATGATTGCTTTTGCGGTTTTATTATTAATGAGTATCACCTCTTCAAAAAAGCTTTTTGCTCGGTTTCATCGCTGGCACCGATTTGTTTATATGGTGCTGATTTTAGTGGTCATTCATGCTGCTATGGCGCAGAAAGTATTGAGTTTTAATGAGTATGCTTATATGTTCATGGCTCTCTTATTATTAGGATTTCGGATTCCTTTTAAGCGACTTTTACAAAAAAGAATCAAGGGCGTGGAAAGGTGAGGAAAAAGGTCGTTTTCTCTTTGAGTTGTGACTCAACTTTGATTTGTATATCATACTCTTTGCAGATGCGCTGAACGATATCTAAGCCAATTCCAAAACCCCCTTCTTCATTACTGTTACGACGTTCAAATCGTTTGAAGATGGATTTTTGATCCTCTTTTTTGATGCCTTCTCCCTGGTTGATGATACACAGAGTATAATCTTTGAGTAGGACTTCGATTTCACTTTTAGCATAACTGTATTTGATGGCATTAGAGAGGAGGTTATTGATGATTTTTTGGATTCTTGTCTTATCCAAAAAGACATCAGTCTTCTCCAAAGAGACGGTGATATGATTGCCTTTGCTCGCGGCGATTTCATTAAAAAATCGCACACTCTCTTGAACCAATTCTTTGAGATCAAAAGCCTCATCAAAACGCTCATCGACATCATTAAAGGCGATGAAGGAGAGGGTGTTATAAATCTGAGAGATGAGCTTGGCGCTAACCGAGATGTGATTGATGACGCGGGGATTCATCTCTTTGGCATGCTTGAGTGATGAGGCACTCATCAAAAGAGCAGAGATGGGGGTGTTGAGCTCATGGGAGCTGTCTTTGATGAAACGGTTGAGTTTTTGGATGCGACTTTGCGCCGGACGTAAGAGTATTTTGCTAAGGCAATATCCAATGAAAGAGACAAAAACCATCGAGACGAGCATGGTGGCGATGATGAGGGTGATGAGCTTGAGACGATCTTTGGCAATGCCATCATTCTCAACCACAATATAAGCAACTCCCAAGATCGGGGGATTGAGCTTTTGTATGTGGTAATCATGCTGATAATTGCGATAGGCTTTTTTTGAAAAGTAGATGTCATTATCTTTGAGGTTGGAGTAGAGTTTTTTGTTATGAGCATCAAATAGTCCAATTCTCAAACCATCTTTTCGTGCTTTGAAGTGATACGTGAGATGGTCCATATCGGCATGCATGAGCTCTTTTTCCATCCATAATGCGGCATTTCGCATCTGCATACTACAACGGTCTTGAATGGAGACAATACCCCTATTGTAGTATAAAATCGCGATGATAGCAATCAGCACAAAGGCAGAGAGGGTATAGATAATCAAGAAACTATACAGTGCTTTTTTCTCTTCATGATTCAAAGTAGTAGCCGCTCCCTCTTATGGTTTTGATACAATCTTTACCGATGATATTTCTAAGATTTTTGATATATACGCGTATGGTAGCATCACTGGGCATATCTTCAAATTCCCAGATATTTTGCATCAACTCTTCTGAGGAGACGACCCGTTTTTTGCGGCTGCTGAGGTAAAGCAAAATCTCAATCTCTTTTTTGGCCAGTTGAAATTCTTGCTCATTGACATACAAAAGATTGCGTGAAGGAATCATATAGGTATGGGCATTGATGACCACAGTATCGTCATTTTCGATACTAAAACGTTTTTTGATATTGTTGATGCGCAGGTTTAACTCTTCTAAATCAAAGGGTTTTTTGATGTAATCATCACAGCCATTTTCAAAGCCATTTTTGAGATGTTTGGTGTCTTGATAGGCGGTGATGAGGATAATGGGTGTGGTTTTACTATAAGAGCGGATACTTTTGAGCACTTCAATGCCATTGAGTTTTGGGACATTGATGTCTAAAATCATCAAATCAAATTTGTTGGCACTGGCCTCATCGAGCGCATGCTCACCATCGGCGACATGCACGACTTGATGGGCGTCGTCTTTTAGATGATGGAATAAGATATCCGCCAATATATAATCATCTTCTAGCAGTAAGATTTTCATAATTTCTTCTTTGTTTGATTCATAGCGCCACGTTTCATGACGCTATTATAGCATTTATTGTTTTTTAAATACAAAATGATCCACACTGATTTTGCCCGCGCCAAAGGAGAGAAATAGCGAGAGAAAAATCATATAATAAAGTGGAATCTCAAATCCATTATCCGCAGCATGAAAGCCATTGGGCAAATGCACGGTGAGGATGGCCACTATCATGATGACAATCAGCGGGATAGAGATAAACCGTGTCATGAAACCGAGTGTCAACAAAATAACCCCTAAGAGTTCGGTACTTGCAGAGAGATAGGCGTTGATAAGAGGGAAGGGAATGCCCAATGTGGCAAACCAAGCAGCCACCGCATCGATATTGCCAAATTTCTTCCAAGCCGGTGTCCAAAATCCATAAGCGACAATCAATCGCGCCGCGAGCAAAGAGATACTTTGGAGGTGATTCATTTTCTGTTTGATACTGATATAGCAATCTTTGATACACATATTATTTCCTTTTCTTCTTGTTGGTTAAGATACCTTGTTCGCACAACTCTTGAAGGGCAGGTTTGAGAAATTGCTTCACATTTTTGATGGATTCATGGCTTTGATGTGCCAAGATTTTTATACTCTTTTTTAATCCATGCGTATTGAGATTTTTTAAAAATAGATACAAGGCAGGAGCAATCTCGCGATAATGTACCGCTTGGGCTTCAAAGTCATAATAAGAAAGTAAAAAATACTCTCCTTTTTGTTCAAAACGATGCTCAAAGACTCGAAAATGCAACGGCTTGACTCTTGCATTTGAAGCGAGTCGATATGTATTTTTGAAGTGAAATAGACGATTTTTGGGTCGTTGATGTGTCTGCATCAAAAGTTTGATTTCAATCCACTCAAACCACAAAAGATCATCGACAAACGGGTCTTCTCTTAACATATTTTTGGCTTTGATAAATTTGCGATATTCATTAGGAACTTGCCAGATATAGGGCGTTTTGGCCCCATATCTCATAAATTCATAAATCGATTTTTCAAAGGCATCATGATCGATTGTCTCAAAAAAAATCGGAAAGGCATGCGAGAGTACTTCATAAAAGCGATTGTAAATCAATGCGCGATACGCCCTCAATCCTTTTTGTTTTTTGGGCAAGGGGAGGGTTTTATTGGCGATATTGATGAGTGATTTTTGTTTTTTAAACTCTATCATGATACGCCTTTTGGACAATTTTTTCTAATTTGTGATACTCTTTTTCCAATGTTTTATAAGGCGGAATATTATTATCCCGCTCAATCATAACCGGGCAATTGATTTGATTTAGGGTATGAGCTAAAAGCTTCCAAACCTTCTTTTTTACAGGCATCCCATGCGAATCAATGATGAGGTCTAAGTCATCATCCTTATAATGTCCTGCCATATGGATGTAGGCCACCTTTGTAAGGTCAAGGTCATCAAGAAATTTCTTGGCATCATAATGATGATTTTTGGAATTCACAAAGACATTATTGATATCGAGCAGTAACTGCGCTTTTGATTGTTCCATCACGCGGTTAATAAACTCAGCTTCTGACATCTTTGCCTCTAATACATGGTAATACGTAGCATTTTCCAAAATCAGATTTCTTTGCAAAATATCCTCGACTCTTTTGATTTTATCACTGACATGATTGACCATCTTAGGGGTCATAGGAAGCGGCAATAACTCATAGGTCTGATTGGAAGAGAGCGCGCTAAAACTGAGGTGCTCTGAGTAGTATTGGATGCCATAGCAATCTAAGAACTCTTTGATTGCCTTGACAAACTTTTTATCCACAGGATCAGGAGATCCGATAGAGAGAGAAAGGCCATGGGCTAATGTGGGTCTGAGCGCGACAATTTCTTCAAATTTTTCTTTGTGGTGATGGGGCATGTGCATCCAATTTTCAGGAGTAACTTCCCAAAAATCAGGCAAAAATCCATCACGTTGAACCTCATAAAGAAAATCTCGTCTGAGTCCGAGTCCACAGCCTTTAATATCTATCATGATGCGTTTCTACTGCTTTGCTTTTTTGGTGCTACCACACGTTCCGGTGCCGCATTTACTATCGCCTGCTTTTTTCATCTCTTTTTTCATCTCTTTTTTGGTAGCCCCACAGGTTCCCGTACCACATTTGCTATCACCCGCACTTTTTTGTTGGACTTTTTCACTACTGTTTTTAGCCCCACAGGTTCCGGTGCCACATTTGCCATTGCTGCCTGCTGCGATTGCGGCAGTACTACTCATGATGGTTGCGCCTAAAAGCGCTCCGGCTAATTTTAATGTTTTTGAAGATTTCATCATTCATCCTTTTGTTGATTTGTGATGAAAGTATAATGATTTAATGTGTAGATAATGTAAATGTTGTGTTTAGCGAATGTGTAGTGAAATCAAAACGTCCCATTTTATATCATGAGACGTTTTCTTTTTCGAGTTTTCTGATTTTGCGTAGTGCATTTTTTCTCACAAAATAGAATCCAAGCATTGAGAGCATCGTGATGGCGATATATTCAAATGCGATAGAAGAGGGATTCATCTTGTGTTCTAAGATGTTCATAATATCTTGTGCGATATTCCAACCTCCAAACATACTAAGTAGTACAAATATATAGTAGCGGGATGGACTTTTGGCCACAAAATATAACTCAACCAGTTGTGAATCTTTCATAAAATTCCTTTTTATTTTTGCGTATTATACCAACAATCTCTCTTTTTTTAAAGCTACACTTTGACTACACTTTGAGTGGATATAGTATCAAAAATTTTACAAGGAGTTATCATGATGTGGAAAGTTTTCATCTTGAGTATTATAACAGCAATCGGATTGAGCGCTGGAAATTTGGTGATAAAAAAGAGTCACGCTTCTGTTGATGCGACGGTGGCTAAGATGGAGCAAATTATCAAGCAAAAAGGGATTACCCTCTTTACGGTTATCGATTTTCAAGCCGGTGCCAAAAGTGTGGGATTACAGATGAGCAAAGCCAAACTTTTGATATTTGGTAATCCAAAGCTTGGCACTCGAATCATGCAACGCGATATCACGGCTGCGATTGATTTACCAATGAAAGTGTTAGTGTATCAAAACAGTGAGGGTCAGACCATCATTGAGTACAAAGACCCCAAAAATTTAGAAAAATCGTATCAGTTAGAAGATTGTGTTGTCTTACCAAAACTCTCCGGTGCACTTGATAAAATCACTTCAAAAGCCGCAATGTAAGCGCAAACACGGCAATTTATCTTGCCGTGAACTCTTCCCAGCCTTTTTTTCTCAAAATACAAGCCGGACAGGTACCACAACCATAACCCCAATCATGGAAGTGATCATGATCGCCATTGTAACAGGTGTGCGATTCATTGACAACAAGGTCTAAAATTCCCTCTTGTTGTGCCAATGCAAATGTTTCCCCTTTGCTCAGATGCATGAGGGGGTAGTGAAATTTTATAGTGGCTTCACTGCCGAGGTTGAGGGCTAATTCTAGTGCTTTGACAAAGTTCTCACGACAATCAGGATAGCCCGAATAATCGGTTTGATTAATCCCAGTGACAAGATTGTCAATCCCTTGTTTTTGTGCAAAGGCATGTGCGAGTGTGAAGAAAATCGCATTGCGATTTGGCACAAAAGAAGCCGGCAAATTTTTCTTATGTTGGTGTTGGCTTGAGATATCAAGATCAGAGTTGATCAAGGCTGAATCATTGAGTTCTGTGAAGGCATTGATGCTCAAAAGCGTGTTTTTTACCCCCATCAAGTGTGCGATTTTATCAGCTTGTTGTATCTCTACTTTGTGTTTTTGACCGTAATCAAAGGTAATGGTCTCTACCACATCAAAGCGCTCTTTTGCCCAACCGAGGCATGTTGTACTGTCTTGTCCGCCACTAAAAATAATCAACGCTTTGGTCATATTACGGACTCCTTTTGGATTGTCATTATCTCACTCCTAAAAATTTGTGCATTTGGATGCTGAGTTTGAGCTGTGGATGGGCTTTGGCTAGTTCGATGCAAAAGTCCAGATTTTCCATATCGGGTTTATCAAAAAAATTCAGCGGTTGGATGTAAATGGGCCCATCACTTTTAAAATTTGTGATTTTTTGGGTATCATCCTCGCGTGAGACGATGAATTTAATCTCATTGTATCCTTGTGTTAAAAGCGCATCCCAATCTTTGGGACTGTAGGTAATCCAATCGGCCGCTTTGATATGGTCGAGTTTAAAGCCATTGGTTTCAACACAGACATAATAATCTTTGGCTTGCAAAAATTTGATAAAAGCATTCAGATCGGTGATACTCGGCTCTCCTCCTGTGATAATCACTCTCTTGGCAGGGTAGTCTTGAATCGCGTTCAAAACTTCCTCATAACGGTAGGATTTATAATCTCCTTTATGAAGTGCGTCATCACAAAATGAACAAGCAAGATTGCATCCGTGAAGTCTTATGAAGATGCTAGGAACCCCACTATAGGTGCCCTCTCCTTGAATCGAATAAAATATTTCAACAACTTTAAGCACAGCATCCCTTATAATTTATTTGAATCCGCAATTATACCAGATTTAGCTCATGAGCGTCTTAGGTGATACTCTTCTCAGCATTAATCGACAATGACGCCCTCAATCGTGCCCACTTCATGTCCCCATTGGATAAGCTGTTTAAATATAGGGATGAGTTTCAGACCTCGCTCTGTCAGCGTGTATTCAACTTTTGGCGGTACGATTGGATAGACTTTTCTGCTGATGAGTTTGTCTCTCTCGAGTTCTCTGAGTGTTTGGGTGAGCATTTTTTGTGTGATATTTCCTAGTTTTTTCCGTAATGCTCCATAACGCAATGTTCCATCTTGGAGGTACCACAATATTAAACCTTTCCATTTTCCACTGATGAGATCTAGAGTAAATCCAAATTCACACGGGTATTCTTTGTCTCTATAAATGATGGTGTTTGACACATAGTATCCTTTTGGTATGTATATAACTAATTAGATAGTTCTTGACATTATGACACAATACTACTAAAATTTCAAAATTATAAAACAAGGACCATAAAATGGAAAAGAAATTTTTAGATGCGATGATGTTCCGACATGCATGCAAGGCATTTGATGCAACACGAAAAATTAGTGAGAAGGATTTTAACGATATTTTAGAGATGGGTAGATTGAGTCCGAGTTCCTTTGGTTTTGAACCCTGGAAATTTGTCATCATTCAAAACAGCGCTCTGAGAGAAAAGATGAAAGCTTTCACCTGGGGTGCCCAGGGGCAACTTCCTACAGCGAGTCATTTCATGGTGATTCTGGCAAGAAAAGCACCTGGTGTCAAATACGATAGTAGCTACATACAACATATGTTGCATGATGTTAAACAAATGCCAGAAGAGGTGGTCGGTATGATCAATCAATTTTATGAAAAGTTTCAGAAAGAGGATTTTAAACTCTTAGAGAGTGATCGAACTTTGTTTGATTGGGCTTCAAAGCAAACCTATTTGGCCTTAGCCAATATGATGACTGGAGCGGCTACGAAGGGCATCGACTCTTGCCCCATAGAGGGATTTGATGTGGCGAAGACAGAGGAATTTTTGAAAAATGAGTTAGGCATTGATACTGACGCCTTTGGCGCATCGGTGATGGTGGCATTTGGGTATAGGAAGAGTGAACCCCGAGAGAAATCACGACAAGATATCAAAGACATTACCGCCTGGTATCGCTAAAGGGGTATCGGCAATAAAAGAGGCTCATGATGCTTAGCACAACGTGACCCAGACCCCTACATCAAGGGTTGAGGTGGCGTTACCGCTAAAAGAGCCTGCGATGGGTGGGACTGCTTGTGGGAGGCGCGAGACGGCCACGCGTATGTGATCTTCTCCTGCGATATCCCCGATTGTCGGATCAAATCCTTTCCATCCTCCTCCGGGTAGATATACTTCAGCCCAAGCATGGGTTGAGCCCACTTGAGCAGACATCAAGGGAGCATATAAATAGCCACTGACAAAACGAGCGGCCAGTCCCAAACATCGCGCCGCTTCCATAAAAACCAGCGCAAAATCACGGCATGACCCTGAGCCCAATTGCAATGTTTGCGCGACACTTTGTACTCCGGGTTCTTCACGACTTTTGTAAGTAAAACGGCGGTAGATATGGTGACTGAGACGTTGGAGCAGGGTATAAGTTTGGATGGGCTCTTGCTGTGTATAAATAGTAGCCAGTAGCGTATCTAAAAGGTGTTGTGTTGAAGAATCGGGCAATAACATATATGGCGCTAATAAAAATCTATCATCATCAAGATATTGAAACGGGAAGGTAATGGCATAATCTGCGACGATGAAATCCAATGGTGATTCATTGTATTGTTGAATCATCACTTCACTCTCAATCAAGAGATGTTGTGTGGGCTCACTAAAGCTGGCAATGGCCACAGAGTTATCCTCAACATCGCGGTACCAGAGTATTTTGGCACTTGGGGTGCTTTTAAGGTGAAACGATTCGATACGCAGTTCATGATCCTCTTTGGGGCGCAAGAGTAGATGGTGCTCTCCCAAAGATACTTGAGTAGAATAGTTGTAATAGGTTCGGTGGATGATTTTATAGCGTTTCATAATATGATCCTATTTTGGTGGACATAGCTCCTATTAAAAGCCCAGATTTGATTGCTCTTTCATTTTATAACGATTTTGCTTAAGTCATCTTGTGAAAAAGTCAATATCATACAATACAAAATTTTAAAAATTTAATACTATAATACTCTTATAACCCAATATATTGTAAAAAGGCCTCCCATGAAACCGATTGTTGCATTTGTTCACAGCCCTAGAGAAAAAGATACGGCTATATGGCTTTCAACCTTACAATCTGCCATGCCTTCTATCATGATAAGGGACATCCAAGATCTCTCAGAAGAACAACGATACCAAGTCAAAGTCGCCATCGTAACCAGCCCTAATGCGAAGGATTTTGCGACATTGCCCAATTTAAAATGGATCCAAAGTTTATGGGCAGGGGTGGAGCGGTTATTGAAAATAGTGCCAGATGAGACGATTGCTTTGGTGCGTCTTATCGATCCCCAACTCGCACAGACGATGGCAGAGGCGGTGCTTGCTTGGACCCTTTATCTCCATCGTGATATGCACAAGTATGCACAACAACAAGCTAAGAAAGAGTGGATACGTCATGATCTAGTAAGCGCAACCAATCAGACGGTGGGCATTTTAGGTATGGGGTATTTGGGTTTGAAGGCGGCCAAACGATTGCAAGAGAATGGTTTTAATGTCATAGGTTGGAAGCGCCATAAGCGTGTCACAGATTTAGGTATCCAAACTCTAAGCGGGGAGGAGGGTTTGTCCCAGATAACAGCGCGCTCCGACATCATCGTAGTGCTTTTGCCTTTGACGGATCAAACACGTGGATTGCTGAATCGGAATTTTTTTAACATGCTCAAAAGTGGTGCTTCACTGATTAATTTTGCACGAGGTGCCATCGTGGAGGAGCAAGCTTTGATTCAAGCCCTCGAGACACGCCGACTCAAACACGCCATTTTGGATGTTTTTCTAAAAGAACCACTGCCAAAGGATCATCCCCTTTGGACAAATCCCCATGTGACGATTTTACCACATATCTCAGGAGTAACCAACAAGCAAACGGCCTCACAAGTCGCAGCCAACAATATCAAAGCCTATTTTGAATCCAATATTATACCCCAAAGCGTTTCGAGGCAAACGGGTTATTAGCACACTTTTAAACAAAGAGAGTCAAGCGGCTACTGGGTCGTATCACTGTTGGAATCTTGTTCTTCTTGAAGCATTTTTTTCATTTTGCGCTCCATCCTTCGCTCAAAAGCCTCATTGGAGGGAGATGTTTCCATAGAAAATTTTACTTTGCCAAACAAGACGCACCCCGCCTCTCCTGGATCACACTGCTTTTTGATAATATCACAAATGCCCTCAACATCATGAGGACACGACCAACCACCAGCCATTGTATCTCCTTGCCTGTAGATATAGAGATATTATAACAAAATCGGGTTGAGTCAAAAAAATTAAACTCTCATTTTTTCTTTATTATTATCTCTACAGCCATCTATTTATGGGGCATTTGAATTAAAGCTTGACTTATGGCAAAAAGATTGATAAAATTTTTTAAAATTCCCAAGAAATAAGAGCCAATAAGATAAAGAAAAGTTCCTAAATATAGTTTAAAGTCAAAGAGTAAACTCTGGTTCCTTGGATATCCTTTTGAAGGAAAGATAAATGGGTGCGTTAAAATTAATCGGTTTAATTTTTATCATTGGATCTTTATTGGGGTGTAGCGATTCTATACATCATGAGCAAGTTCCCAAAATAAGTCAAGTTGATGGAATCAATTATAGGGGCCTTGAGAATAAAATTATAAGTATTGAAAAAAAGCTGGGTGCCCGTGTGGGTATTTCTGTGTATGATGTCGATATGAAAAAAGAGTTATGGAGCTATAGAGGGGGTTCCCGTTTTCCTTTGATGAGTACATTTAAGACTTTAGCTTGTGCTAAGATGCTTCATGATGTCGAAAAAAAGAAACTATTGCTTAATCCTTACACCTTTATTAAAAAGGAATCACTTATCGAATGGTCACCAATAACTAAAAATTATATAGGAAAAAAATTTACTTTAAAACAGGCATGCAGTGCGATGATGACCATGAGTGACAATACTGCTGCCAATATCGTTCTGAAGAAAATAGGTGGTCCAAAAGCTCTGACATTGTTTATGCAAACTATTGGCGATAACACTACTCAGTTGGATCGAATGGAACCAGATCTTAATGAAGCTCTTGAAGGGGATGTTAGAGATACAACAACGCCGCATGCTATAACGCAAAGTTTACATCTTCTGCTTTTTGGAGATGTATTATCAGATTCATCGAAAGCACAGTTAAAAAAATGGATGATGGAGAATAAAGTCGCAAACAGCTTGTTTCGCTCTGTACTTCCAAATAATTGGGTGATTGCAGATCGCTCAGGTGCTGGAGGATATGGCTCCCGGGGGATAACTGCTATTGTTTGGCCAAAAACACATAAGCCTTTAATTATTGCTGTTTACTTAACTCAAACAAAAGCATCATTTGACCAACGGAACAAAGCAATTGCACAAATAGGCCGAGAGATTTTTGCGCTTTATAAATAACAAGTGTTCAAACTATATAATAGGGCTCAAGGCTCGACTCGCGATTTTCTTACATATGCTTAAAACCCCTATTCTAATTAGTTTTCAAGTGTAAAAAATGTAGCATTTAGAAAAGAGTGCAATAGGTGTTCTACTTCTTTCAATTAGTAGAACAAATATATTATTAGTATTAGGGAAATACAAAATAACTAAAAAGCATCCTCCTCCTTTGTCTTGACAATATAGTATCATATATGATATATTGCTAAAATAAAATAGTATCATAATTGATACTAAAAGGATGCTTCATGTATAAAAAAATTATTTTAGATGTATTGAAAAAACAAAAACAAGCACTGAATATCCCTTATGAGTCCATAGCCTTGCGCTCCCATGTTGGGATAGCAACTGTTAAGCGGGTGTTTGCAGGGAATGATGTCGCATTTGGAACTTTAGAGAAGATTGCAGTAGCTTTGGATTGTGAGATTACGATTAAATCTAAAAAATCACCCAAAGCACTATATCGTTCACAAATCGAGAAAAAGGCGCATGAAATGGTGAAAAGGGTGATACAAACTTCGGCTTTAGAAGATCAAGCCGTCGATGATGAAGCACAAAAAAAGATGCTAATCCAAGCCAAAGCTATAATCGCTAAGATGCCAAAATCACAGATATGGGGATGATTACATTTGACAAAGAGGGAGAAACTCCTCTTGATGATATATCGGGATTAAAACTCAAAAAGATAACTTCACGCAAAGAATTAGATGAGGCGGAAGCACAAAATATTTTGAAAGCGTATATTCACTATACATTGATTCCCTCAAAACTGAAGAAGATAGAATTTAATCTTAGTTTATTTTGTAAACTTCATAAAGACATGTTGGGCGATGTATGGAGCTGGGCAGGTGATTTTCGCACTACTCAAACTTCGATAGGAGTGCCAGCTCATAGGATTCATCAATCTTTATATCAGTTGCAAGATGATTTAAAATTTTGGCAAAAAGAGTGGGATTATCAAGATACGACGACGCATTTGCATCATACATTAGTAAAAATTCATCCTTTTATAAACGGCAATGGAAGATGGGCCCGACTTGTGACTGATCTATGGCTGTTGAAAATGGGACATGAGGCGCTATCTTGGGGTGGAAATATCACACAAGTATCCGTTTCTAGGAGAGCATATATCAGGTCATTGAAAGAGGCTGATGAGGGAGTGTATGATGGGTTAAAAACTTTTATGTTTGAGAAAAAACAAACATAAAATTCGATGATTTTTCTTTGTTCACCCACCTCAAAAGTCAATATCGTACAATACTAAAGTTTCAAAATCCGTTATCATGATAGACATAAAAACAGTACGATATAAAAGGAAAAGGACATGATGACACTAGATGAAAAGTTCAAAGCAATCGGAGCAGACAATGCGCCTGGGCAAGAGGGGCGTCAAAAGATTGATAATCTTGATTCGATGATGCGAGGCGAAAAGATTGCCGGGGTACTGGTGGATTTTTCTCATGGCGATGTTGATGCTTTTGCTCCGACACCTGGGTCAGATGCACTGTGGATGCAGGGGTATCAAAAAGGAGCCGCGCAAGCTTACACCCAATATAGAGGATCTGCAGAGATAGCACAAGGCTTAGCCGAGCGCTTGGGTGCATTTACCGGGCGTGCCATCGCGGCTGATTCTGAGTTGATTATCACACCGGGTACACAAGGGGCACTCTTTTTGGCCTTAGGTGCGCTAGTCGGAGCGGATACAAAAGTCGCTGTGATTGCGCCTGATTATTTTGCAAATCGTAAAATAGTGACTTATCTTGGTGGGATTGTCGTGCCGATTCCGTTGCACTATGGCAAAGGTCAATCGCAAAATGGACCCGATTTAGAAGCACTCGAGCGTGCTTTCAAAGAGGGGGTGGAGGTTTTGGTATTTTCAACTCCTAACAATCCCACAGGGGTGATTTACTCCAAAGAGAGCATCAACAAAATCGCAACACTTGCGCGGCAATATGATGTGAGTGTGATTGTCGATCAGCTCTATTCTCGCTTGCTTTACAGTGGGGAGTCTTATACACATCTTCGCGCTTGTGAGAGCGTGCCTAAGAATATTATCACGATTATGGGGCCTTCCAAAACCGAATCGCTCAGCGGTTTTCGTCTGGGCGTTGCCTTTGGGAGTGCGGCGTTGATTGAGCGAATGGAGCGCTTGCAAGCCATCGTCTCTTTGCGGGCTGCTGGATACAATCAAGCGGTATTATCGGGCTGGCTTGATGAGACGCCTGGTTGGTTGCAAGAGCGTATCCAAAAGCATGAAGCCATACGCGATGATTTGTTGGAGATTTTCAATACAGCCGGACTTATCACCGCAAAACCGCAAGCGGGTAGTTATCTCTTTCCAAAATTGCCCCCTTTGGATGTAGATATCACTTTGTTTGTCAGATTATTGCGCCATCAAGCCGGTGTGATTGTCACGCCCGGTTCTGAATTTGGACCCACGACTCATGATAGTGTGCGTCTAAACTTTTCCCAAGATCATGATAATGCAGTCGCGGCGGCAAAACGGATTGTAAGTATGGTACAAAGGTATAAAAAATGAATCAGCCAATACCTCAAGGGCTCTATCGTCCCGCTGTGCGTTATCATGATGTGATTTATACCTCAGGGATGACACCGCGTGTGCAAGGAGTGTTGCAATACTCTGGAAAGATAACAGCAGCGTACCCTTTGGAGCATTATCAAGAGGCGGTAAAGCAGGCGACAACCAATTCGCTTACGGCCGCGCTTGCTTTAGTGCAAGAAGATGAAAAAATCACGCTTATTTTACAATTAAACGTTTATATCAATGCAGCAGAGGATTTTTTGGAGCATTCAAAAATCGCAGATTTTGCATCAGCACTTTTAGCTGAAAAGCTTGGAGAAGCGAGCATCGGAAGTCGTGCGGCTATTGGTGTGGCGACATTGCCATCAAATGCACCGGTTGAGATTGCTTTGGTTGCGGGTGTTTCTAAAATCTAAACGTCATCGTGATCGTTAAGAAGCGGGGCAATTTCTTGGCGTCGCTTCATCTGTTTGTATTCATTTGGAGTAATAGAAAAGATGGATTTAAAGGCTTTGTAGAAGTGGGATTGATCACAAAATCCAAGCTCGAGGGCAATGTGTGTGATATCTTTGCCCTCATCAAGCATGGTTTTAGAGCGGTGTACGCGTTTGTTGAAGATATAACGGCTGGGGGAGAGTCCATACTTTTTTTTGAATCCTCGTGAGAGATAACTGCGGTTGCGTTTTGTCTTTTGTGCGAGTGCTTCAAGCGATAAGCTCTGCTCTAGATTGGCATCAATATAGTTTTTGATTTTCTCAAAGTCATCATCGAAATTTGCATGGGGTAATGGGGCTTGATACTCTTTTAAAAAGGTATCGATAAACCCATCAGATGTTCCATTTAGTGCGTGTGTACAAAAGGTGAGAAATTGTTCATAGCATGAGGGTTCTTTGATGATTTTGGGCAAGAGTTGCGCCTCTTTGTAGAGATGTAAAATATAATAGCGCGTGATATCATGATAGTCTTTCAAACAGTGCGGTTGATTGGTGTTGAAAACAATAATTTCTGCAGGTTTTAATAGGATGTTTTCACCATCATGAAAAAAGAGCATCTCCCCTTGGCTGATGGCACACATACAGATATTTTCATGAGTGTGGAGTTTGTAGTTGGTTGAAACACGATCGAGGATATTGAGCTCAAACGATGCTGTTTTGATCGAGTCAATCACTGTAATTTTCCTATTTTTCTCTCTTTCATGATGCTATTATATAGCGGATTTCTTAAAAAAATATTATATTTTCTTATTGTCATGATATGAAAAATTTAAAAATTATTTATATTATATTAAAAGATTATTTGTCTGGGGGTGATAGTATTTTAAAATCAAACGTCATAAGGAGTCAACATGAAAAAAGAAGCTTTGGTTTTTGCCCTAAGTGTTTCCGTTTTGTGGAGTGTTTCTGCTTTTGGATCTGCGAGTATGGACAAAAATCTCAAAAATTCTGAGACGAAATCCTTCATCAAAAAAGAGCTGTCAGTGCAAAATAAGAAGATTGAATCTGCTTCTTCAGATGCGCTAAAAGGACTGCACAAAACTTTTGAAGCGATGCGTGATTTGCGTGCCAACAAAGCCGATGACGCATCAAAATTATTAGCTGGAGCCACCAAAGATTTTGATGTGGCACTCAAAAACAATCCAGATCTTAGATTAGTACCTATTGGCAATGATGTTTATATGTATCAATTTAACGGTTCGGTGAAAGATATCCAAGCCTCATTACAAATTGCAAAGAAAATGTTACAAGAGAATCATTTGCAATCTGTAAGGGAGCTGTTGGCACCGCTACGGGATGAACTGGATATCACGACATATTACTTGCCGATGGATTTGTATCCAGACGTGACTAAAATCGCAACAAAATTGCTTCACAAAGGCAAACAAAAAGAGGCATTGCGAGAGCTCATGATGGGGCTGAGTATGATTGAGGGGCGACATACGCTGATGCCGTTATCTTTACTTGATGCCCAAAATAGTGTCTTAATGGCTTCACAACTCGATAAAAGCCATCAAAAAGATGCCCTTGCCTGGCTGGATAGAGCAACGCAATCATTACAAAAAACACTTCTTTTAGGATACACTTCAAAACATGCAAAAGAGTACCAAAAGCTCACTATCATGATAGAGGATCTCAAAGCAGGAATCAAAGCCAATAACAAAGTGGATAAGTTGTATCATGATCTCAAACAATATTTCAATCATGTTCTCATGATAACGCGAAAAGAGAGCCGAAAGTTAGATTCAGATTCAGTATGGAATCACACTAAAGTAGCGCATAAAAATGCGACAAAAGAAGAGGATAAAGATATCGTCAATTTTGCGCACAAATCAGAAACAGACGCTTATTGACAAAAGTACGCGCAGTGAGATGGTGGGGAGTGTCGCACTCCCCGTTATTACATTATTTGCTGGTGTAGGTTTGGTAAGCCTTTTTGAGGCTTTTGATTCCGGTTTTTATTTCATCTAGTGTTGCATTGGTGTAGTTGAGTCTTGCATAAGAACTGATGCCTTGATCTCTAAAAAATACGCTTCCTGGAACATAGGCAACATTTTCTTTGACGGCCGCATCGAACATCTTCATCGTATCAATATCATCAGGAAATTTAATCCAAAGGAACATCCCACCTTGTGGAATTTCTAAATCAATGATTGATCCAAAGTGCTCATTGAGCGCCTTGACCATAGTATCTCTTTTGGTTTTATAGGTGGCTTTGATTTTTGCGATGTGCGCAGGAAGTTTCCCTTTTTTGAGAATATTAGCCGCAACATATTGAAACACTTTTGAACTTTGCAAATCTGTACTCTCTTTCAAGCCTTTAAATACAGAGATAAGGTCTTTATTGGCACGCATCCATCCGATTCTAAAATCCGGTACCAACGTTTTAGAAAAGGTTCCCAAATTGACCGTTTGCTCCGGTAGAAGGGTATCAAATCCTATAGGATTTTCTCCTTCATATCGCAAGGCATCATAAGGACCATCTTGAATGATGATGATGTCATATTTTTTTGCAAGACGCGCGACTTCTTCACGTGTTTTTTGATCCCAACTCCATCCGGTAGGATTTTGAAAAGTTGGAATGGCATAGAAAAATTTTGGTTTTTTGGTTTTAAAAATCTCTTCTAATTGTTCAGTATCGACGCCATTGGCGGAGAGTTTTACTTCGATAATATCAGGATTATACAGCGCAAAGAGATTGAGTGCAGCCAAATAACTCGGAGATTCTACGACAATAGCATCGCCTTCATTGATGAATGCTTTGCAGATAAGATCCAAGCCTTGTTGTGAGCCATTGGTTAATAAAATCTCTTCGGCATTGCTATTTTGATATCCTTTAGCAAGCTCTTCTCGAAGTTCTACGACGCCAGAGGCGGGACTGTATTGATAGATGGTTTTATTGTCAGCTTGCAAAATATGATCAAGCTCACTCTTGATCAGCTCATGCGGAAAAAGGGTGACATCAGGTAATCCACCGGCAAAAGATATGACAGATGTATCCTTTGTGAGATCGAGTATCTTTCTAGTAAAAGATCTCGGCGCGCTTGTTACTCTATTGGCAAATCGTATATTCATTCAAATGTCCTTATGGGATTAATATCTTATGAAGTAATGTCTTATATTACTGTGATTTTATGAAAAAGACTACAAAAAATATGATTATTATTTTGTCGAAATGTGCTATAATTGCAATATGAAGAAAAATACACAACAAGATTATTCTCAACGTGTCAATGAAATCCTTTTTTATATTCATCAGGATGTATCAAAAGAAAATAGTGTCGCCTCATTGGCTGCGCGTGTTTCTATGTCACCGTTTCATTGTAATAGAGTGTTTAAAAAAGTCACCGGTGAGAGTCTGCATGCTTATATTCGTCGCGTTAGGTTGGAACACTGTGCTAATGCCCTGTTATTTAATCCCGATTCAACGATTACTGAAATCTTGCAAGAGTATGGTTTTGTCTCCAATGCTTCATTTACGCACGCATTTAAGGATTGTTTTGGTGTCACACCGACGAAGTGGCGCGAGATTGACATCCCAAAAAGTATCAATCAAAATATTGAAGAAATCCAATTTTTAGAGGTCTCATTGGGGTATTTTGAAAAGAGAAAAGTGGCATACATCCGACACAAAGGGTATGATCGTAGCATCCGGCAAGCGTGGTATCAACTTGGTGAATGGGCCAGGAATAATCATCTCTCATTTGAGAATACAACGATGATAGGCCTGCATCATAGCAATCCTAATATCGTCAAAAAAGAGGAGTGCCATTATGTGGCTTGTTTGGAACTAGACGCCACAGGAGAATATTATCGTAGCGGTGAAATTGGTATCATGGAAATTCCTAGATTTTTTTGCGGAAAATTTTCACTGCAGGGAAAATATGGGGATTTGATGAAATATATGGATTATATTTATTACAAATGGCTTCCCCATTCCACGTATGAAAAAGTGCATTTTCCCTCCATCGCTATTTATCATAAAAATCATTTTATTCGTGAAGATGAACAGTTTGAATTGGATTTTTATATTCCGATACGCTATAAGTGATACGGCTAACTTTGTGCCATCAAAGCAATAATTTTAATATGATTGAGTATAATTATCTTTTAGAAAGGAAGCTATAATGTTTTGGGAAATTTCAAAAGAGTTTGATTTTTGTTATGGTCACCGCGTGTGGTCTCAGGTTTTAGATCAAGAATTCGCGATGAAAACGTGCTTTACATGCAGACATCTTCATGGTCATCAGGGCAAGATTATCATTCACCTGCAAAGCGATGTGTTGCAAGAGGGAATGGTGACAGATTTTGGGCATCTCAACTGGTTCAAACAATTTTTGGACGATACATTAGATCACAAATTTCTCATCGATATTCATGATCCTCTCTTTGAGACACTGTTGCCACATTTTAGTGATAAAAAGAACCTCATTGATCATGATGCTGGATTTAAAACGGTTGATTTTAGTGTCATACAACAAGAGCCAAGACATATTTTTGAGATGTATGAGGGGTATATTATCGTGGATTTTGTACCAACAAGTGAAAATATTTCGACTTGGTTGATGGAAATCATACAAGAAAAAATGAACAAAATTGGGGTGAGGGTCTCTAGTGTTGAATTTCTAGAAACCCCAAAAAGCAAAAGCGTTGTTTACGCCAAACCAAATTAAAGATATTTTGAAAGATTTAAACCAGAGAAAAATCTCTAGTTTAAATCTTTTATGTTTTGAATAAAACGCATATTTCTTATTACTTTATTATAATAGGTGTGATTGTAATTACCACCATTATAGCGACTAACGGTTCGAAAATAATTTTTCGTATAATCATTGAGCCATACCAAATATTGCACAGCGACATAGATATTAAACCGGTCATCACCTAAGAGTCGATTGACCAAAACGACATCACTCATCTTGAGGATGTCATGCAATTGAAGTTTTTCTGCTATGAATCTCGCAGTTTGTAACCGAACTTGCATGATGCCAAGGGATGCTTTGAAGATATTGGGATCTTTGCCGATATCTCCAACTTTAAAAATGCCAGCACTGGTCTCAGTCATACAGATTGACATGGCTGTGTATTCAAAAGTCTCTCCACTTTTGTTTGGATATTGTTTTGCGATCTCTTTTACTAATTTCAGTGTTTTTATTTGCTGAGGGGAGAGGTTTGAGGCAACCAGGCTAGAAGTTGAAACAATCAATATTATAAAAAAGTTTCTAAGAAATAATGAAAAAATATTTTTCATTATTTACCTTTTTAGAAAATTTTGGTGGATTATATCATGACAAGCTTAATAAAATATTAATCTATAAAAGCATCCCGCGTAACATGTAGTAAAACATAGCCGATAATAGAGCAGAAGCAGGAACGGTAATCAACCATGCGGCAATGATCATTTTAAGTGCAGAGCGTTTAACTAGTTCGTGTTTTTTGACTGCTTTGATCGCTTTTTTCTCAATTTTACTGAGTTCAAGTTCTCCTTCGTGGATATTTCTGATGATGGCTTTCTCTTCATTGATTTTTGTCATGAGACTTTTTACCAAAATTGGATCAACCTTTTTGAGCTTTCCAAGAGACTCCAGGGCGTGTTTATACTCTTCAAGTTTATTCATCTCTGTGTCAATTTTGTGCTGTTCAATCTCAGCTTCTGTCTCTTTGACGGGATTTCTCATGAGATATTCTCGCAAAAAACCCACTCCAAATACGGCGCCAATAGCAATGTGAGTAGAACTGACGGGCAATCCTAATTGACTGGCAATGATGACCGTGAGTGCTGCGGATATGGCGACGCAGAACGCTCGAATTTGATCTAATTCCGTGATTTCACTGCCGACTGTTTTGATGAGTTTGGGTCCGTATAAAGAGAGTCCTACGACAATACCGATTGCACCTACTGCCATAACCCATAGTGGAATGTGCGCTGTTGATATAATATTGCCCGTTGCGAGTGCATCATAGATACCTGCCAAAGGACCGATAGCATTGGCGACATCGTTAGAACCATGTGCAAAACTCAACAGTGCGGCTGAGAAAATAAGCGGAATATTAAAAAGTTTATTAATACCCTTTCGTGTATTTTCAAGAGTATCGGCTTTTTTTATGATTGAAGAGCGGGTATAAAAATAGACTACAATAGCGACGAGTAATCCAATAAATGCAGCAATAGAAAAATTGAGATGGACAAGTTTTTTGAGACCCTTTAAGATGATATACGTGCTAAATGCCCAGGTCATCAGTGCTAATAAAATCGGCACCATTGTTTTAGCAGCGAGGCGCTTGTCTTCTTTGTAAACGATAGTTTTTTTGATTATAATTAAAAAAACGGCAGCAATAATACCACCTAAAAGTGGTGAGATAATCCAACTTGAGACAATGGCTCCCATCTTGGACCAATTGACCATATGAAAACCCACAGCAGCCAAGCCTGAACCCATTACGCCGCCGACGATAGAGTGGGTTGTTGAGACGGGCGCTCCAAAAGCTGTGGCTAGATTGAGCCAGATAGCCCCTGCTAGTAGTGCCGCCATCATCAACCAAACAAACGTACTGGTTTCTTGAATCAAGTTGGGATTGATAATGCCACTTTTAATCGTACCAACGACATTTCCTCCTGCAATAAATGAGCCTAAGGCTTCAAAGAGTCCCGCTACAATCACAGCTCCAAGAATCGTGATGGCTTGAGACCCCACGGCCGGTCCTACATTGTTTGCGACATCATTAGCCCCGATATTAAGTGCCATATAGCCACCAAAGATAGTCGCTACTAACAATAAAATTGGCTGCGAAATACCTTGAGTGAGTGTGGTTGCATACCAGACTATCATGAGGATGAAGAGCAAAGCACCAAAAAATTTATATACATCTATCAATTTTTTATGTTTTGATTCTTTGGAGATTTTGACAGATGAAAATTTCATACAATTCCTTTGGTGTTTGTGTAGAGAAATTATATTCTAAGAACTATAAAAAGTCACTTTGGTGGTGAACAAAATATAGTTTTAGAATAAATTAGTTATTAAATTGCTTGATAAGCGGCTTCTAATTCCTGATAAAGTGCTTCGGGGCTTGGAAGTTTTTTCTCTAAAATCGCTAGCATGACTTCATTGTCTTCTTTGCCATTCCAGACTTTTTTATAAGTCCCCTCTTTGTATCCGTGGTCTTGTCGAAATTTGTTGAGTACATTTTTAGCAACGTAGTATTTGTATAAAATTTTCAAATTAACGCCGCATTTGAGCGCCAATGTAAAATAATCTCGCAACAATCCATCATAAATATCCATGTTATAGCTTGTTGTTCTGTTGATAATCTTCTCAATGTCATTGATGATTTCCATAGAGGAGACATTGCCCAGACTATATGGCTCTTTTGTGAATTTTTCAAAACCGTGCACATCTGTGATATCACGAACCAGTTTATCGATACCGCCTTTATTGTTGGTTTTGTAATCCTCAAGTAATAAGCTCATGATAAAATGCCAAATATCGACGATTTCAATCACAGCATTTTCCCAGTCTATTGGCGCATCTATATTTTTCCAATGTTTCCAACTAAAACTATCTATCAGTTCAGCACATTCCATATAAATACAACGTTTCCAATTAATCATTTTATCATTTTTAGTATATCCATTTTCCCAGCCAATACCATTGGTTTCATCATTTAATTTTTGTTGCAATAAAAACATCTCTTTTAAATAATCATGCATTTTTATATCTTTCTCCTTTTTTCATTATCTGCGGCCTGAATTATACCATTTATTTAAAAACAATTTAATGACAGGTGTTATAATATATAAATAAAAGGATTGATATGTGTACCAATGGGCTTAGAATTTTCACAATGCTGTTATTTGCATTGATTGCTTTTACTTCTAATTATTTTATGCCAAGCATTCCTATTCTTGTCTGGTATTTTGTTACGGTGAGTATCTTCGCTTTTATTTTGTTTGGTATTGATAAATTTAATGCAACAAAAGAGCGTATGCGTGTACCAGAGATGAGCTTTCATTTTCTCGCATTCATTGGCGGTGGATTAGGAGTGATGTTGGGTATTGTATTGTTTCGGCACAAAACGCATCACAAAATGTTTATTGGCATACAGTTTGCGATTTTAGTGCTTTATGTCGTGGCAAGTTATCTCATCATACAAAATCTTCCCGAAATAGCCCATGGAATAGAAGCGTTACGTGGACAATAGAATTCTAGATTTCATTGATCACCATCATGTGCTCAGTTGTGCCTTTTGCTCAGAAGAGGAAATTTATAGTGCCAGTTGTTTTTATGCATTTTTAGACGAGCCTGCTCGTTTTATCATCGCCTCAAAAGGTGAGAGCAAACACATCGCCATGGTGTCCAAAAATCATCATGTCGCCGGAACGATTCATCTGGAGACTCAGGAGATTGGTAAAATACAAGGAGTGCAATTTCAAGGAATCTGGAGAAAGGCGAGGATGAAAGAGTCTCAAGCGTATCTTTTGAGATTTCCCTATGCCTCTGTGATGGTTCCAAAACTTTGGTGTATTGAAATCTCATATATCAAATTTACCGATAATCGGTTTGGATTTGGTGAAAAATTAGAATTTTCCACCAAATAAATCATGTTGCGTATTTTTAAATTTTAGATAGATCCAATTTCAAATCTTCATTATTCATCACACCGACATCTTTATCTAAAATATCTTTGGCGATTTGTTTCGCTTCATCAAGGGAGTGCATTTTATAAGTGCCGCATTGATAAAGGTTGAGTTCGGGTATATCATTTTGACTTTTCACTGCTAGGACATCATGCATCGAGTCTTTCCACGCTTGTACAACTTCTTGCTCTTTTGGGTCTCCGATTAAGCTCATGTAAAAACCAGTACGACATCCCATCGGTGAAATATCGATGATTTCTACACCATCATGATTGAGATGATTTCTCATAAATCCAGCAAAAAGATGCTCCAAGGTATGGATGCCCTTTTCCGGAAGTATCTCTTTATTAGGATGACAAAAACGAAGGTCAAAGACCGTGATTTCATCTCCTGATGGTGTTTTCATGTGCTTAGCAACACGCACCGCAGGGGCTGGCATAATGGTGTGGTCAACAGTAAAACTATCGAGTAGTGGCATAAAAAATCCTTATTGTAATGTTTTTTTGAATTATACTAAAATAATTGATATAGCTCAATTGTATTTTTATATATTTTTATTATAATACAAAGATTAATCAAAAACACTTAAAGGAAAAAAGATGGAAATCAACAATGTTCAAGTTTGTAATGTCTGTTTATCACCGAGTGATGATGGCGAAAAACGTGTCTATGTGAAAGCGTTATGCGGGGGAGAAGAAGTGCTGATTTGTACCTCATGTATTCCCAGAGTGATTCATGAAAGTGGTGAATTGGTAAAGAGTAATGCTGAGGTGAAAGCTACTTTAGGTTTATAATAGGTGAGCCGAAGATTGTTCTTCGGCTCGTCTTTTTTCTTATTCTTTTTCTGCTTCGTCAGAATAGTCAGCGGCTGCCATTCGTTTCAATTGTCTCCATCTAAATTTTGCATCATTTTTGTTTTTCTCAAACATCAATGCGGCATGTTCAGGGTGAGATTTTTTGAGTGACGCATAGCGTACTTCGTGCATCAAGAACTCTTCATAAAGATCCCAATCAGGCTCTTTTCCGCTGATTTTGATAGGATTTTTACCTTGTTTCATCAATCTTGGGTCAAACGTATAAATTGGCCAGTAACCACATTTGGTTGCAAGTTCTGCTTGGTTTCCTGATTTTGCCAATCCTCCCTTGATACCATGAGCGATACATGGAGAATATGCGATGACCAAAGAGACACCAGGATACTCTTCTGCTTCTTTCATCACTTTTAATGTTTGTGCTTGTGATGCATTGGAGTTGATTTGCGCAACATAGATATTTCCGTAAGTCATGGTGATGTAACCGAGATCTTTTTTCTGTACAGGTTTACCTGATGCTGTAAATTCTGAAACCGAACCACTACGTGATGATTTTGAACTTTGTCCACCGGTGTTGGAGTATACTTCGGTATCAAGTACCAAGATATTGACATCTTCACCACTGGCACTCACGTGATCTAGTCCACCATAACCGATATCATAAGCCCAACCGTCACCACCGACAATCCATTGAGATTTTTTGGCGATGTAGCGTTTCAAACTGTAAAGTTCTGCGACACTTGGGATATCCAAATGTTCTGCTAGAAGTGGCACGAGTCTGTCTCTGATTTCTGCTGTTTTTTCTCTATCATCTTTAAATTCAAGGAAATCTTTATAAAATGCTGCTATTGCATTTGGAACTTCTTGGATGGAGTTAGCCATGATGTTTGCCACTCTATTTCGAATGGTTTCATTGGCAATATGCATACCCATACCAAATTCTGCATTATCTTCAAACAAAGAGTTGGCCCATGCTGGTCCGTGACCTTTGTCGTTGGTCGTATAAGGGGTTGATGGCATAGACGCGCCATAGATTGATGAACAACCAGTGGCATTGGCAATCATCATGTGATCCCCATAAAGTTGTGTGGCTAGATTGATATACGGTGTTTCACCACAACCTGGACATGCGCCATGGAATTCGAGTAGCGGTTGTGCAAATTGTGAACCTTTGACGGTTGCTTTGTTGACAAGATCATCTTTGTAGGTGACTTCTTTAAAGAGATAATCGGCATTTTCTTGTTCGCCTTTGTCGAGTTCTTGGTTGATTGGCACCATAACCAAAGATTTTTCTTTTGTTGGACAAATTTCGACACAAAGGTCACATCCGGTACAATCGAGAGTAGAAACTTGGATTTTATATTTCAATCCTTTAAGCTCTTTCCCTTTGGCATCAAGGACATGATTTTTCACACCAGCTGGAGCATCGGCAAGCTCTTTATCATCAATCAAAAATGGTCGGATGACAGAGTGAGGACAGACAAATGCACATTGGTTACATTGGATACAGTGCTCTTCTTTCCATTCAGGAACCATCGTCGCAACGCCACGTTTTTCAGTAGCGGTTGAGCCATTTTCTGCGGTACCATCAGGATGTTGCATAAATACAGAGACCGGTAATTCATCTCCCAATGCGGCATTCATAGGTTTACAAATGCTTTCTACATATTTACTTCCAGTATATTTGCTAGGAACGGCCAAAGAGACTTCTTCTTTAAGTGTCGCCCAAGCAGGATCGACGGTAACTTGTTCTAATCCAGCTTCTCCACTGTCGATTGCTTTGTAGTTCATCTCGACAATATTTTCACCTTTTTTGATATAAGATTTATGTGCGAATTCTTTCATGAACTTTTTAGCTTCAGTGTAATCGATGATATTGGCAAGTTTAAAGAAGGCAGATTGCATAATCGTATTGGTTCTATTGCCCAGTCCTATTTCTCGTGCGATTTTAGTTGCGTTGATGACATAAAATTTGACATTTCTCTCTGCCAATATTTTTTTGACTTTATTAGGAATTCTTTTGGCAGTTTCTTGGGCATCCCAGATGGAGTTCAGCAAGAAGGTACCGTTATCTTTGATACCGCCTAATACATCATAGATATCAAGATAAGCAGCCACAGAACAGGCGACAAAGTCAGGGCGCGTCACGAGATAAGTGGATCGAATCGGAGTTTTTCCAAATCGTAAGTGACTTCTGGTATAACCGCCTGATTTTTTTGAATCATAAGCAAAATAAGCTTGTGCATAAAGATCGGTTTTATCCCCGATAATCTTAACGGAGTTTTTGTTGGCACCAACGGTACCATCAGCACCCAAACCATAGAAGAGACATTCGACAATACCTTCACCACCAAGGGATAGATTTTCTCCTGCAGGAAGTGATTTGAAAGTCACATCATCGACAATACCGATGGTAAAGTCAGATTTTGGCTCAGTGGCTTCAAGATTTTTGTATACGGCGATAATTTGAGCTGGATTGGTGTCTTTTGAAGAGAGACCAAAACGTCCTCCGACGATAATAGGAGCATTTTCTTTGCCGTAAAATGCAGATTTAACGTCTAAAAAGAGAGGCTCGCCTAAACTACCTGGTTCTTTTGTTCTATCTAATACTGCGATTTTTTTGACAGATTTTGGCATAACATCAAAAAAGTATTTGAGACTAAATGGACGGTAAAGATGGACATTGATCAGACCAACTTTTTCACCTTTTTCTCTTAGATAATCGATGGTTTCTTTAATCGTTTCATTGACAGAACCCATAGCAATGATAATGCGATCAGCTTCAGGGTCACCATAATAGACAAATGGTTTGTACTCTCTACCGGTAACTTTTGAAATTTCGTTCATATAATCTGCTACGATATCAGGTACGGCTTCATAATATTTATTTTGAGCTTCTCTACCTTGAAAGTAGATATCATCATTTTGTGCTGTTCCTCTTGTCTTTGGTGCTTCAGGATTTAATGCTTCAGTTCTAAATTGTGCAACAGCCTCTTTATCAAGAAGTCTATCGAAAACTGCATAATCCATCACTTCAATTTTTTGAATTTCATGTGAGGTTCTAAATCCATCAAAAAAGTGCAAAAATGGTACTCTACCTTTGATTGCTGCTAAATGGGCAATACCACCTAAATCCATAGCATCTTGAACTGAGCTTGAAGCAAGCATAGCAAAACCAGTTGCACGAGCGGCACAGACATCTTGATGATCGCCAAAAATTGATAAAGCATGGGTGGCAAGTGATCGTGCTGCGACATGGATGACCGCTGGTAGAAGTTGTCCCGCCATTTTATACATATTAGGAATTTTTAATAATAATCCTTGAGATGCAGTATAAGTTGTTGTCAATGCTCCAGATTGGAGTGATCCATGGACTGCTCCGGCTGCCCCACCTTCACTTTGCATTTCTACTACTTTGACTGGCATTCCAAATAGATTTTTCTTTCCTTGTGATGCCCAGATGTCAACATGATCTGCCATAGGTGAAGAAGGTGTGATAGGGTATATACCCGCAACTTCCGTAAAAGCGTATGAAGCGTAAGCTGCTGCTTCATTTCCGTCCATCGTTTTCATGACTTTAGCCATAATGTTCCCCTTTTTTAAATTTCATTTTATTGCAGTCTAACTTTAAACAAATGATTTCGATTATTCTACTTCTAGAATCTTAATAATTCATAAATGCCATATTCTATATTATATTTTGTTAAGAATTGAGCAATGAAAAACACTAGTTTACTTTTTTTATATTATCTAAATAGTCTAAACTCCTTATAATAAATTAGAATTTCTTAAAATCAATTGAACTGCATCGTGTGAGTGTTGTGATATATGAGAGGTTTGTTGCTCTAAATCTTCTCTCATGCCGTATCCACACAAGACAGCACATGACTGAATCCCCGCTTGATTAGCGCTTTGTATATCCAAAATCGTATCGCCAACCATCCAGGTAGATGCTTTCTCAGCATGCAGCATAGCAATAGCTTTAAGTACCGGTTCAGGATGAGGCTTGGGATTTTGTACATCTTCTCTACCTATTATACTAGTAAAATAATCTAAAATGCCCAGATGTTCTAATAATTCTAATGAATAACGCTTGGTTTTTGTCGTCACAACCCCTAGTGTTGCAAATGTTTTGGCAGCTTCTAAGGCTTCTTTTGCATAAGGCAAAAGTAATGTTTGTGCTCGTGAAATTTGTCGGTAATGTTCTTTGTATGCGGCGATGATACGCTGATGTTCCTCTTTTGGGACACCCAATTGTAGATACATATCCTCAAGTGTATGCCCAATCAAGGATTTGATTGCGGTATCATCAGGAGATGAGAAGTTGCATTGTTTGAAGCTCGTATGAAAGCTCTCTAAAATAGCATCAGTAGAATCGATCAAGGTCCCATCAAGATCAAAGAGTATGGTTGTCGCAGTCAATACAATCCCTTATGATTTTTTTGAGATTATACTATAGTGGAGCTGATTAAATGATTATTTTTTGTAATTTTTATATGAATACGTCCTTATTTAGGCCTCTCTATGGGTTTTTAGGCTATAATTCTATAAAAAAGTATGGGGTGGGGTGGAAGATAATGCGTAAAATCAAAACCGTGGCTATAACCGGCGGTACCCATGGTAATGAACTCACCGGAGTGTATCTTATAAAGAAATTTTTTAAAAATCCAGACTTGGTGAAGCGGAGCAATTTTGAAACACTTTTCATGCATACGAATTTGGGTGCGATGAAGCAGTGTACTCGCTATGTTGATAAAGATTTAAATCGTACGTTTGTGACGCAAGATTTAGCCGATCCGAGTCGGTGTACGTATGAAGATATTTTGGCAAAAAATCTCAATGAAAAACTCGGACCCAAAGGTTCAAAAAATCCTCATGTTGATTTTATCGTTGATTTACATTCTACGACTTCAGATATGGGACTTTCGATTATTATCGACAATGATAGTCCATTGGTTTGGAAATTGGCTGCCTATTTGAGTGTTCATGAGCCTAAGCTACATATTTTTAGGTGGAAGGGAGATACTGCTGAAGTCTCTTTTGTCAATTCAATCGCCCCAAATGGATTTGCCATAGAAGTAGGCCCGATTCCTCAGGGAGTATTGCGAGCAGATCTATTTTTTGAAACAGAAACATTAGTACAAAAGATTTTAGATTTTTTTGAAAAATATAATAATAACACGCTAGAGACACTTCCAAAAGAAATTGAGATTTATAATCATATCAAATTGGTAGATTTCCCGCGAGATAAAAAGGGAGAAATTAAGGCTGCTGTGCATCCAAATCTTCAAGACCATGGTTATATAAAAGTTCAAAAAGGAGATCCTTTGTTTATTGATTTAGAAGGCAGGGTTATCTACTATGAAGAAGAAGCGGATGTTTATGCCTTGTTTATCAACGAGGCGGCGTATTACGAAAAAGGCTTTGCGATGTGTTTCGCAGAGAAAAAAACAATAAAAGTGTCATAAAAAGGAACCATCACGATGCAATTTTCAGCTCCATTACAATCAAATTCAAAACGTATTTTGCTTTTAGGCTCAGGTGAATTGGGCAAAGAAGTCACCATAGAAGCCCAACGCTTAGGACTTGAGGTTATCGCAGTAGATCGTTACCAAAATGCTCCAGCACATCATGTCGCACACCGAAGTTATGTGGTGGACATGCAAGATCGTGATGCAATTTTGGAGATTATAAGACGGGAAAAGCCTGACTTTATCTTGCCTGAAATTGAAGCAATTAGTATTGAAGCACTTTATGATGCTGAGGCAGAGGGCTTTTGTGTCATTCCTAATGCTGATGCGGTGAACAAGACTATGAATCGTAAAAATATCCGTCAATTTGCAGCCGAAACACTGGGAGTTAAAACCGGTCCTTATGAGTTTGTGAGCACGTTGCAGGAGTTAGAAGAAGCCGCGAAGAGGTTGGGATTTCCTTGTGTGATAAAGCCCGTCATGAGTAGCTCTGGACATGGACAGAGTATCGCCAAAAAGCCTGAAGATATTGCCATGTCTTGGGAAAAAGCCAAAGAGGCCAGAGGTGATGCGAGTGCCTTGATTGTCGAGGCGTTTATTGATTTTGATTATGAAATCACCATGCTCACCGCGCGCCATGAACATGAAACCATCTTTTGCGAACCCATAGGTCATGAACAACGCGATGGGGATTATGTTTTTTCATGGCAACCGATGCAGATGAGTGCTCATGCCAAAAAAAGCGCACAAGAGATTGCCAAGACGATTACCGATGGGCTTGGAGGACGTGGGATTTTTGGGGTAGAACTATTTGTCAAAGGGGATAATGTCTACTTTAGTGAAGTGAGTCCACGCCCTCATGATACCGGGATGGTGACACTCATCACACAAAGTCAAAGTGAGTTTGCTCTGCATCTTCGAGCGATTTTAGGGTTGCCTTTGGGATTTACTTTTTATGGTGAGGGCGCAAGTGGCGCATTTAAATCTGAACATGATGCTATTGCACCGGTTATCAATGTGGATGATACATTGTTTAGCAATAACTCTTTTGTGCGAGTATTTGGGAAACCAGAAGCGCACCAAGGGCGACGTTTGGCGGTGGTACTTGTTTTTGATAAAGTTGCAGCAGCGCTACAAAAGGCACGAGAATTAATAAAAAAGATAAAAGATAATTAAAAAAGCGAGAGGTTGTTGGGAGAAGCGTACTTCTCCCAATTGGTTGTATTAATTCTGATGGATATCCATCTGAGGGTAAGGAATCGAAATATTTTTCTCATCAAACGTCAGTTTGACTTTTTCGATAGTATCAAAATAAACTCCCCAATAATCCGCACTTTTAACCCAAGCACGAACGGTGAAGTTGACACTACTGTCGGCCAATTCACTCACAACGACAAGAGAGGCTGGGTCTTTTAAGACACGCTCATCAGCATCAATGATTTCTTGAAGCGTTGTTTTAGCAAGTTTGAGATCATCATCATAACCAATGCCAAAGACGAAATCCACACGACGGGTCTCTTTTTTGGAGTAGTTGATAATGTTTTTTCCGATGATTGATGAATTTGGGATAATGATTTGTTTGTTATCTCCAGTTTTCATGAGGGTACTAAAAAGATTAATCTCTTCAACCACACCCATCACACCAGCCGCATCAATAAAATCGCCTACATTAAACGGTCTGAAAAAGACCAGTAAAACTCCCGCACCGATGTTTGAGAGTGTCCCTTGAAATGCCAAACCAACAGCCAAACCGGCGGCACCTAAAACAGCGATGAAAGAGGTGGTATTGACCCCAAGGTTGCTAAGTGCTGCTAGTATGATAAAGACAAGTAGGGCACCGTAAACGACATTGCCGATGAATTGTGAAATTGTCACATCAAGCTTGGCTTTATCCATCGCTTTTCGTGAAAATTTCGTCAATATTTTTGCAACTTTTTTTCCAATATAAAATATAAGTATTGAGCCTATGAGCTTGAGCCCATAGACGCTTAAAATACTTAGTATAGAGTCAAGATTGAAGTCCATTACTATTCACCTTTATTGAATTTTGCATCAACCCTTCTGTTTTGTGCTCGTCCTTCTGCTGTTTTGTTGCTGGCTACAGGATTCATCTCTCCGAAACCTTTTGTGATGATTCTATTCGATGCAACACCGAGTGTTTCAAGTGCACCCGCTACGGCTTTTGCTCTTTTTACAGAGAGTGCTTGATTGTATTTTTTGCTACCAATGGAGTCAGTATTACCTTCTAGGATGACTTTGTAGGTTTTGTTGATTGACATGAAGTTTGACACTTCTTTTATTTTGCTCATATAACTCTCAGGTACATCAGCTTTATCAAATGCAAATTCTACTTTTAAATGGATTACTTTTTCACATCCATCAGCCATGACAACATTGCCTGCTGGAGTATTAAGACATTGGTCTTGACTGTTTACGACACCATCATGATCGCTGTCTAATTCGCATCCTTTTTCATCCACTTGAACACCCATTGGAGTATTGGGGCAGGCATCTTTTTCATTGATGACACCATCTTTGTCATCATCCAAAACAACAACAGGTGCAGGTTTTGGTGCGACTTTTGCTACGGGCTCAGGTTTGTATTCTACTGGCTCTGCTTTTTTACCAAATGGAATGCTAAAGCCAACATTATAAAAGAGGTTGTTATCCCCATGTTTGAAGTTGATAGCGTGGCGAACTTCTGCTCGGATTGCCATCTCATCTTTTAACATATATTTAAGACCAACACCATAATTTACAAAACCACTATCTCCATTGCTAGTGAAGTGATTTTCGAGATTTTCATAACCGGCTCCTGCGAGAGCATAAAATGAAAGGTCTTTTTTGATTGGGTAAAATTTAAGCACATTGACAAATAATCTATCAATATCTGTTTTCATGTTAGTAAATTTATATTCTACTTTATCCGATCGCTCATATCCAAGTTCTACTTGGTCGATGACAGATTTTTCAACATTGATACCAAATCTGAGTCCATAACTCAAGTGACTTTTAATATCCATGTTGCCTTCGGGTTGTACTCCACCTATCATTGGGGTGATTTCATATTTATAATTACCGGCAAATGCAAAACTGCTTGCGAGTAGCATAACAAAAACTAATTTTTTCATTGATTCCTCCATATTGTTTAAGTGATTATATCATAATTTTAAATTGTTATACGTTTATAATGCACAAGTTTTCAAATTCTATCTCTATAATGTTCTGTAAATCCCGAGGGTTGAGGTAGAGCTGTAACCCTCTCAAGCCCGCACTAATCAGTATTTTGTCGTATTGAAGTGCGGTGTGATGCATAAAAGTTTTATACTGTTTTTTCATCCCAATAGGAGAGCAACCCCCACGAAGATAGCCGGTAGTTTTTAAGAGATTTTTTAATGGCAACATGGTGCATTTTTTGCAGTTTGCACTTTTGGCTAGTGCTTTGAGATCCAATTCATAATCAGCTGGAATACATGCGACTATTGGTCTTTGATTTTCATCACAAACTACGAGCGTTTTAAAGACAATTTCATGATTTTGTTGCAAAGATTCAGCTGCATGTGTCGCACTCAAATCATTGGGGTCGACTTGATAGCTGAAGAGTTCATACTCGATGTGGTGTTGGTCTAAAATTCTAGCGGCGTTACTCTTTTTCATGATGCGTTCTTATCTCCTGTATCTTTTGTAAAAATTGCGTGCCGTATTTTTCGAGTTTACTTGGACCGACGCCGTTGATTTGTAGCAAGGCATCGCTATCATGAGGGAGTTTTTGTGCCATCTCTTTGAGGGTGGCATCTGAAAATACAACATACGCAGGGAGGTTGATCTCTTTGGCAATCTTGGTTCTCAGTGCTCTTAATGCTTCAAAATTTTCATCTTTGATGGTGACCTCTTGGTTGAGATTATCCTCTTTTTCGCTGGCAAAAATCTCATCTCTGACCGACACTTTGGCGCTGCCTTTTAGGATGTCACGTCCCCGTGAAGTGATGAGAAGTTCTCGATATTCTCCTCTTTTGATTGCATTGTGTTCAAAAAGTGCATCAACAATGAGTTCCCAACTCTGCTTGCTGATGGATTTCCCGATACCATAGACGCTTAGCGTATCATGATGGTTATCCAAAAGCTTTTTGCCCCGTGCGCCTCTTAGGATATCGATGATATAAGCGTGCCCGAAACTCTGATTGCTGCGATACATCGCCGAGAGAAACATTTGGGCTTCGCGTGTGATATCGATTGCCTCATGTGGCTCTTTTTTGCAATTATCACACGAACTAAGACAATCTTCCATCTCCTCTTCAAAATAGTTCACCAATATTTTGTGGCGGCATTGTGTCGCGCTGGCATAATGATAGAGTGCTTCGATTTTGTTTTTGGCTAAATTTTTGTAGCGCTCATCTTCGATGCTCTCAAGTAGTTCAGATTTTCGCGTCACATCACCTCTGGAATAGAGCAACAAACACGCACTTTTTAAGCCATCTCGTCCGGCACGCCCAATCTCTTGATAATAACTCTCAATGCTTTTTGGCAAATCCATGTGCACGACAAATCGGACATTACTTTTATCAATGCCCATACCAAAGGCAATCGTGGCTACGATAATCTTCGTCTCATCTTTGATAAACGCACTTTGGATGGCATGCCTCTCTTCACTGGAAATTCCAGCATGATAGGCTTTGGCTTTTAAGTGTTTGGATTGTAAAAAGAGTGCCAAAGCTTCACTCTCTTTTCGTGTGAAGGTATAGATGATGCCACTCTCATTCTGGTATGCTTCTAAAAATTTGAGCAAAGTCACTCTTCCATTGCCTTGCCGTTTTTTGGCACTAAGCAAAAGATTCTTGCGAAAAAAGCTCCCCTTTAGAAGGACCGGATTATTGAGTTTGAGAGATTTTATAATATCTTTGGCAACAAGATCAGTCGCTGTGGCAGTAAAAGCGGCGATGGGGATGTGTGGAAATTCTTCTTTGAGATAGTGAAGTTTTCGATAATCAAATCGAAATTCATGTCCCCATTCACTCACGCAATGCGCTTCATCAATCACAATAAAACTAACAGCATTGTGACGCAAGAGTTGCTTGAAACTTCCCATAACGGCACGCTCAGGCGATACATATAAGAGTGAGATTTGCTTGTTGCGGATTTTTTCATAAACCTCTTGCATCTGGTGTTCATTCAATTCGCTTGTGAGCTTGTCTGCTTGGATATTGTTGTTGCGCAGATTGATGATTTGATCATTGATGAGGGCAATCAAGGGAGAGATGACGATGGTAAGCTCTGATTTTTGCATGATTGCAGGGAGTTGATAACACAGTGATTTTCCTCCCCCTGTTGGCAAGATTGTGAGCAAATCTCTTTTGGATAAGATAGCTTCAATACTCTTTTTTTGCAGGGGTTTAAATTCGTTGAAACCAAAAAATTGGTGCAGTATTTGTTTGATTTAAATCTCCAATATAATTAAGATGAGTGATTATTATAGCATTTTAACTTTTTCATTTTCATTTCATTTTGTGTGTTTATAATTGTCAATCTAAAATTTAAGGACGCGTTATGAATAAAACAAAAATTTTGATTTCAATCATCGTTTTGGCGATACTGATTCAATTCATCCCTTATGGGAAAAATCACACCAATCCTGCCATCATTAGCACCCCAAAATGGGACAGCCCAAGAACAAAAAAACTCTTTGCCAATGCGTGTGCTGATTGTCATAGTTTTGAAACCAAGTGGCCACTTTATAGTAAAATTGCGCCTATTTCTTGGCTCGTTTATAGTGATGTCCAAGAGGGACGCGATCATTTTAATGTCTCAGCATGGGGTGTACAAAAACGCAACAAAGGAGATGAGGCCGCCTCAGAAGTAAAAGAGGGCGATATGCCGATGTTCATGTATCCGTGGATGCATAAAAAGGCGCGTCTTAGTGCACAACAACGCGCAGATTTGGTTGCAGGACTCAAGGCAACTTTTGGAGACAAATAAAATCACGCCCACTTTTAAGAGGGTGATTGGGGTTTCGTTTAGGTAAATGAGACACTTTGAAAGTGTGGATTTTTGGTCTTGATTTGAAGTCTCATGATATCGTCGAGGACAATAAGGGGCTCATCAACGCTTGTCTTTATTTTGATGCACTCTTTCAAATCGCTATTGCGTGCTGTATCTAGGGCCCTTCCTTCGATGACTTCTCCAGATTTTAGAGTGAGTTTGATGTCATAGTGATACAGGCAAGCGATTTCTATGTAATCATAGTGCGCACAACTTATCATGAGGCTCCTTTGATGATATTGTGGATAGGAAAAGCATGCTGCATTTTCCTATCCTTTTTGAGAGTATTTTATTTGAGTGCTTAAAAAGCAGGACCATTAATCGGGTCAGAGACTCTTGTCGGTCTGCTATGACTTTTTTGATTGACCCAAGCGGCGATATCCCAAGCTTCTTGGTCACTGAGGGTATAGCTTTGGCCTAGTGGCATATTGGCTTTGATGAAGTTTGCAAAATTAGAAACTTTATGCATACCTGCTCCCCAGTTGTAAGAATCTGGTCCCCACAATGGCGGAAATTGGTATTCATGGGCATGACGCGTTTTCACACCTTCACCAAATTTACCGTGGCAGATGGCACATTTTTGCATATAAACAGCTTCACCTTTTTTAAGGTCGGCTTTTTTAGCGGGTTTTACCTTCGGATAGCCTCGACCTGGTAGTGAGACGCCGACTGGAACCCCTTTTGACATCCAATAAATATAGGCTGAGAGCGATTTGAGGATGACACCGCCTGATGGAGGTACGATTCCATTTTCTGAATAAATAAAGCATCCTTGCAAACGGTTTTCAAAACTATTGACTAGATGATTTTTACCACGATATGCTGGGTACATTCCATAAGAAGCCCACATTGGAGCAGAGTTTGCTAAAGCACCGGCATTGAGGTGACAATTATTACAACTCAGTGCACTTCCGACATATTTTGGAGCATACTTTTTTGTTTGTGTAAAAAGGAGGTAACCAAGTTTCACAAATTCACCAAATTCACTGTTTTGTTTTTCTACTTCAGCAGGAAAAGGGGCATCAAATTGTATTTTACTGAGCATACTTTTTGCGGCGGCATAATCCACAGGTTTGCCATCGAGTGCTTTACTGATATCTGCGGTAGATTGTTGAGTCGATGCGGCAAATCCAGATACGCCCATAAATATCATGATATAAAAAAATAAAATTACTTTTCTCATCTTTTATCCTTTTTTTCTGCTTGTGAGCGCATTTTATAAGGCCATTCATACCCGCGTACGATTGACTTAGACGCCAAATAGGCACTGATGGCATCGATATCCTCTTTGGAGAGTTTTTCAGCGATTGATTTCATCAAACCATCGGTTTGGTCTACGCGTTTTCCACTTTTAAAATCAAGCAATTGTGTTTTGAGATAGGCTGCATTTTGGTTGATAAGAGGCGGAAATAAATCTCCCGCACCTTGGGCATTTTGACCGTGACAAAGATAACACGATGGCACCCAATCAGTGGCAGATATTTTTTTGCCATATTCAAATAAAATACGACCTTTTTCTACTAAAGTTTTCGATTTTATAGCAGCAGGTTTTGGTTGTGGAAGGGTGCTGATATAGTTGGCAACGGCCTGCATCTGCTGTTCAGAAAGCCCTGCGGCTATGTTGTTCATGATATCATTTTTGCGCTCTTTGGACTTGAAAGCCTGCAATGCCTTGATGGTATAAGCAGGTTGTAAGTCTCCTAATGCGGGCATACCCGTACTGGCTTCTCCCTGACCTTGTGCGCCATGACAACTGCTACAGGCAATGATAGCACCTTGGTCTCCTTGATCGTACAGAGTTTTTCCCATATCCCCCGCACCAAAGGCGAGAATCGGGATGAAAATGGCAGCGGATGACAACGCGATGAATTTTCTCAAAATCTTCATACCACATTGTGCATCACTATAAAAGTGTGTCACTATTTTGCTCCTTATGATAAATGTTATTTATATTAGTATATAGGTTAAGTTATTAATAATGCCTGAATAATTTAAGGCGATTTTTTCTCATAAGTGTAAAATAAAAAATTTGCATATGGCACCCAAAGGTATCAAATAGATACTTTAAGTAATACAACGTTAAAATTATTACCAATATCTTTGGTATATCTGCAAAGATCAATAAAAGGATGTGTTACCATGGGAAACATCAATAGTATCATGACACTTGTTGCTCCATTTTTACCATTTATCGCTACTCTTGTGCTCTGTATGGGCATTTTATGGGGCGTTTATTGGTTTTTGATTGGACGATATCCCGAACGTGGCAATGAGCAAAAATTTCCGGTACAACTGGTGATGTTGTTACTGAGTTTGATTGCTGTTTTGGCACTGGTGATGACCTTGCCTTTGAGTGAAGAATCTCGCAGCGACGTGATGCGTTTGATTGGAATCGTGCTCTCTGGTATCATCGCATTTTCATCGACAAATATTATTGCCAATTTGATGGCAGGGGTATTGCTCCGCATTATGAAACCCTTTTCTACGGGTGATTTTATTCGCGTGGGTGAGTTCTTTGGACGTGTTTCTCAACGAGGCTTATTTGATACGGAGATTCAATCTGAAACTAGAGAATTAATCGCCATCCCCAATGCGTATTTGATTAAAAATCCGATTTCAGCCACGCCTAGTACTGGGGCGATTGTCTCTGCGTCACTCTCTTTAGGTTATGATGTGCCTCATTCTAAAATCGAGACTTTGTTGATTCAAGCAGCAGAAAAAAGTGGGCTTGAGCATGCCTTTGTACATATTTTGGAATTGGGTAATTTCTCCGTTACCTATCGTATTTCTGGTCTTCTAAATGAGGTAAAAGGGCTGATTACTGCGCGTTCTAACCTGTTTCGCTCTGTTTTGGAAGTATTACATGAGGAGGGGATTGAAATCGTATCACCTACTTTTATGAATCAGCGAAAAATTGGAGACAATGAGAAAATTATCCCGACTTTTACGGCTCCAACTTCACCAAAAACAGAGGGCGTAGAAGCGGAAAAAATTGTCTTTGATAAAGCAGAACAATCAGAACAAAAGGAAAAAGAGCAAGAACAACTGATTGAGGATATCAAAAATCTGGAATTGCAATCAAAAGAGGCCAAAGACGAGGAAAAAGAGAGAGTCAAAGAGAATATAGAGACCAAACGCCAACGTTTAAAAGAGCTCAAAGAGCGTGAAAAAAACGCAGAATAGCGATCAGTTTTATTGTAGATAATAGCTAAATTTTGATATGATTCAAAAATAATCTGATGGGGAAAGATAAAGAAAAAAAGTGATTGATTTACATGTTTGCCGCAATGTTCAAATGCATCCAATGTTTATCTCTCTGAGGCTTGCGAGATTGTTTTCTATCAATGCCAAAATCTTAAGAAGTCTCACCCCGCTTTGAAGAGGAATCATGGAATTTAAACGCGTCAAAATGGTGTATTTTTCACCAACACAAACAACAAAAAAGGTATTGGAGTGTATCGCTCACAACTTGGGTGCTGAGGTGGTTGAAGATTTGGATCTCACCTATGCGCAACAGACAAAAACAACAAGAGTATGCTCAGATGAGATCGTTATTATCGGTGCTCCGGTATATGCAGGACGCTTGAGTGCTGAGGCGATGGCACGATTGAAACAGTTGCGTGCCAATAATACGCTTGCAATCCTCGTCGTCGTGTATGGGAATAGAGCATTTGAAGATGCACTATTAGAGTTAAAACATTTCGTGATAACATTGGGCTTTACGCCGATTGCCGGAGGTGCTTTTATAGGAGAACACTCGTACTCAACGGCAAAAACTCCAATCGCACAGGGAAGACCTGATGCGTTAGATTTGCAAAAAATAGCAGCATTTGCCAAAAAAATTAAAGATAAAATCAACAACGTATCACCCACTTGCCTGCCAATGGATTTAGAAGTGCCTGGTAATTTTCCCTACAAAGAGGCGATGCCACCCAACAGTGTGGCGCCTTTGAGTGATTATGAGCTCTGTAGTGTATGTGGTGCATGTATCGATGTGTGCCCCACTGGGGCGATATTTTTAGATGAGCAAATTCAAACCAATGCGACATTGTGCATTCGCTGTTGTGCCTGCATCAAAAATTGCCCAAGTGAGGCAAGAGTGGTTGAAGATAGCGCATGGAAGGCGATGGCTGAGAGATTAAATACCAATTGTCAAGCACGTAAAGAGCCTGAATTTTTTCTATAAAATCTAAGTAAAAATCAATAGATTTTAAGATTTGATAATCGTCTCTAGTGCCTCCACTTTGGCTCGCATATCTACTGCCATTGTCAGCTCCGTAACTAGGGCAAAACTTTTGGCGCCTCGTTTGATAATCTCGCTCAAGTTGTGCTCTTTGATGCCGCCGATGGCGACAAAAGGAATAGGGATATTTTGAGCGACAAACTCTAAGTATTCGACCCCGACAGTGGCATAATCTTTGGTTTTAGTATCATAAATCGGTCCGACTCCGATGTAATCAGCTCCAAGTTCCACCGCTTCTAGGGCTTGCTCTTTGGAGTGAGTGGAGAGCCCGATGATTTTGTCATCGCCGATGAGTTTCCGCACCTTCTCTAGAGGCCAATCATCTTGTCCGATGTGTACGCCATCGGCATCGACCATCATGGCGAGTTCTACGTGATCGTTGATGATGAAAACGACGCCGGCTTTGCGTGTCATCTCTCTTAAAATCAAAGCCTCTTCATACATCTCTTTCAAACTTTTGTCTTTTTCACGATATTGGATGACTGTGATACCACAATCTATCATATCGCGTACGATTTCAATATTGCTTCTGCCATTTGAAAATTTTGAGAAGGTAATACCATAAATTCCCTCAGGTAACACTCTTTTTTGATGGCGTTCCATCAACTCTTTTTCTAAGTAATAAAGCTCATAACGCAAGGCTTCATAACTTTTGCCGATGTGATACATATCTTCTGTGGTTTTTAGGATCTCTTCGATGACACGGATGGCTTCAAGTGCACGTTTAAAGTTGGCAAAGATACTCTGTGCGATGGAGGCTTTTTTGTCAATTTTGCTAGCGGTGGAGATGCCTTTGCCGATATCATGATCAGCGTCGCGATACTTCAACAGATGCGTATCGACGCTTGAGAGATTTTTTCGGATTTTGTGACGGATATCGCGCAGTTTTTTGGTAAGATTTTCATCTTCAAAATGAAACCGACAAATATCCTCGACCACACGAATTCCCTCTGCTGCACGATTGACATTGGCATCTAAGATTCTGTATATTTTTATCATGTTATATTCCTTCCCAATTTTTATACACGGGCTCATAGCCCATGCTTTGGATGCGCTCGATGACGTGCGTCGTGTCTCTTGCATCACTAATTTCAAACTGTGGTTCGGTTTTGGCTTTTGTGTAGCCGCCGACTTCGGTTTTGGAGCCTGCTGAGAATTTTGTCGCACAAATTTTGAGTAAATTATCTCTAAATTCTGCGGTTTCTCTTGTTGAGATATTGATATCAGCACGTGGTAAAAAGAGACGATACGCACACATAATCTGCACAAACGTTGTATCATCTAAGAGGCTAAGAGGTTGAAATCCCCCTTCGGCTTCATTGATGCGTGGCAAGGAGAGTCCCACTTCACACTCTAAGTACTTGTCACTGAGATATTTGGCATGAAGTCCACCAAAAAAAGCTTCAGGAAGAATCTCACCCAAACCAAAAAGCGGCCCGATATTGATGTTTCTAAATCCTGCTTTTGCACCACGTTCAGGTGCATCGAGGCGGTATTGGTAGTTTGTTTTTTCTCCACTAATATGCACCTGTTGGTAGATGGTTTTATCATAAACTTCTTGATAAACCGTGAGCGCATCGACGCCAGCTTCAAAGAGTTGATGGTACTCCTTTTCATCCATGGGTGCCACTTCGATGGCTACTTGTGCAAAATGACGTCTTAATATTTTAGCAACATCGATGAGGTAGCTAAGCGGGGTGATTTTTTTAGATTCACCGGTCAAAAACAAGATATGTTTGATACCCGTTTTGGCAATTTCTTGCGCTTCGATTTCAACCTCTTCTAAGCTGAGTTTGTTTCTTTTGATGCGATTTTGTTTGCTAAAGCCACAATAAAGACAATGGCTACTGCAGTAGTTGGATACGTAAATGGGAAGGTATAAGCTGATGGTATACCCAAAGTGTTGCACCGTCACCTCATGCGCACGTCTAGCGAGAGCTTCTAAATGTTGTTTGGCTCTTGGGGATAGGAGATTTAAAAAATCATACCAATCGAGCGTTTTTTTCTCGATGGATTCAAAAATCATAGTATCAGTGACATGGTCAAAATAATCCTTAAAATCAAATTCTTCATACGCTTTTAATTGTGCTAAAAAACTCATGATTGACGCTCTTGGTGTAAAAACCCTGTCAGAGGAGAAGAGGCTTGGGCATATTTACTTTTTTTGGCGAGTTTTGCCAAATGGGCCATCCTGCCTGCTTGCACGGCGAGTGAAAATGCATGCCCTGCCATCATGGGGTCTTCTGCTGTGGCGATTGCGGTATTGACTAAAACTCCATCCGCTCCCATCTCCATGGCATGTGCGGCGTGTGAAGGCATCCCGATACCGGCATCGACGATGACGGGAAGATTACTATTTTCGATAATGAGTTCAATCAGACTCTGCGTCTCTAGCCCACGGTTTGAGCCAATCGGAGCACCCAGAGGCATGACTGTGCTCGCACCGGCATCTTCAAGTTTTTTGCACGTGACCAAATCGGGGTTGATATAAGGTAAGACGACAAATCCATCTTTGGCGAGTATTTTAGTCGCTTTGATGGTCTCTTCGTTGTCTGGCATCAAGTATTTACTCTCATGAATAATCTCGATTTTTACAAAATTACCACAGCCAAATTCTCTAGCAATATTGGCGATTCTTACCGCTTCTTCAGCATTTCTTGCTCCTGATGTATTGGGAAGCAAGGTGATATTTTTAGGAATATAATTGAGGATATTGTCCTGTGGATTATCAAGATTCACTCTTCTGAGTGCGATGGTGATGATTTGTGAGCCACTTTGGGCTAGCATCTTTTTGATATCATTTTTATCTCTAAATTTTCCGGTTCCGCACAGCAATCGGTTTGAGAATTCTTTGTCTCCTATTTTTAGTATGTCCCGCATCTATCCCCCTCCCATAAAGGTTATAATTTCTACACGATCTCCCGGATGTAGTAAGGTTTGCTCCCAATTGACTCTTTTTAAAATCTTAAGGTTTAGCTCCACGACGACGTTGGGATTCTCAAGATTTAATGAAGCAATCAAATCGTTCACGTTGGTGTGTTCTGTTTGTATGGTGTGGTTATTGAGTGTCAGCTCCATAATCATGTTCCTTAGTTTGTTGGGTTCCTGAATCTTGGAGGTTGGCATTGCAGAGAGATACGGTGGCATTTTTGTGTAAAGTGTCGCTTTCCTACGCTGGTATTATCCAAATTCAGGTTCAAGGGTTAGAGCCTTAGCTCTTCTCAGCAAAATGCACCCCTAGCACATTCTAATTTTGTAATTTTTGCATCTTTACTCTTATATCGAGCTTAGAACGGGGTTTGAAAGTATCATGATAAGGGGTGGGGTTAGGATTTTTTTTGTGCTAATTCCACTTTGAGATCGGTGAGAAGTTTGGTCTGTTGGACCTCGATATAATGACGGATTCTCTCGATTTCATCCGCAGTTGGAAGAAGATTTAAGACAATGATATTATCTTGGATACTAAAAATATAAGCGGTGATATCAATCAGGGAGAGAAAGTTTTTTTTATTGACAAATTGAAATTGGATGTGCAGTGCTTTATGCAGCAGATTTTTATCAAATTTTTCATCCAAATCACCTTCGGGTACTTCGAGTGACGTGGCATTTTCAGAAATGTTTATGATGTGTCCAGATAAAATCTTTTTCTTTTTCCATGACAAAATAGCATGTATTTTTTGTGCAGGATGAATTCGGGCACTTTTGCGCTCCACGGGAGATGTAGAAGAATATTTGAGATTTCCTAAGATGAGGACGAGCTTGAAATCATCCACCGTTAAAATATCTGCTTTAATCACATCAGGGATGAGATCATGACGGATAAATGTAAAGTGCTCTTTTTTGTAAAAAGAAAGCATAGAGCGGGGAATACGAACTTGTAAAATGCCATTACTAAATCCACTAATATCAACATCTTCGTTGATAGGAATGCCCTTGTAGATATTGTTCAACGTGATTTTATTGGATTTTTTAAAGATATTTTGCAAGGCTTGTATCGGATTGTCCGAATGGTGAAAATCAAAATCTGCGGTACCGTAAAAGATATTTTTTGTGTTAGAAAATTTTGCCATAACAAAGTATTTATCCACGCGGTCCATCAGTTTTTTGTAAGTATCAAGCGGATCGCTTGAGGTGATACCGACTTGCTGGATTTCAAAGCGAAAGATTTGTTTGATTTTGCGGTTGAGTTCGCGTATGAGTGTTTTTGCATCGAGAATCTTCGTATCTTTTAGAAAAATCAAAAACGTATCATGACCTTGATACAAAATAGGACTAAAATTTGTATTTTTGTGGATAAAAGCGATGAAATCTTTGAACCCATAAGTATCCTCCAAATCAATAGTATAGGAGAATTTTACCAAAGAGAACGTCGCGTGATTTTCTTTGGCAGATTGGAGATTTGCTTCGATGATGGCTCGGATAATGTAATCATTGACGATGGTATCTTTTTGCATATTTTGTAATCCATTCTACATTCTGTGATATTTTAATCTATCAGGGATATTCTTACCACTAAGGACTAATTATAACTTACTTGATATAATTATACAATTAATTTCAAGGATAGCAACCATGCGTGAAAAATTTACAAAAGATTTATCTCGATTATACGAACTTGTGAGTCAAAACCAAAAAGAATTAGGAACTTTATATAAATTAGTAGAAGAAGAGGGCTATGTTAATGATGCCGTGAAAATTTATATTGATGAATTTTTAGATGAGTGTGATTTGGCCCATACCAAGGAGAACACTTTGGCTTTATTGAGCCGTTTGATTAGTCTGAGAGATGAGCAATTAAATCAAGTCTTACAACAGCAAGACATCACTAAAAAAGCGCGCGATACCAAACGGGCACTCGCGTATCTTTGGACCAAAAATTTTCACATGAAGCGTCATGAGAAGCTTTTGGAGGTCATCGAAGACGAGCAGCTTTTTAATCCATTTTATCGAACCCTTCTACGAGGGTTTCATGATGTAGGGGTGACGCTTAGTTTGTGGCAATTTGATTGGAATGCTCATATCATTGATACCATCAATCCTCAACTTGAATCTCGTTTTGGCGATGATGCGCTGAAGTATTTATCTGAGAATAATCTCTTGGAAATTGATGAGACTGGAGCCATTAGTGATCGTGCCTATTCTGTCTTGAGTCCTAAAGGTGAGGGGTATGAAGTCTTGACGTATGCACAATATTTTAAAGAAGATGTGCAAACAGTGGTGCATCAACTCGAAACACTCATCCAAGCACTCATGATGCTTGAAGATGAAGATACTCATCAAAAAACAGAATATATCGACTATCTTACTGCATTAAAAGATGCCTTTGCCCAGAAGGATCGAACCAAATTGTTGACCGATTGGAAAGCCGTCGATCGCGCATGGATGAAAATCACCTCGCCGATACAATTAGGTCATCCTTTGGAATATTATGAGGACCATTTTAGAAAAGCGGTGGCATTGGAGTGGGATGTCAGACTTTCAAATCCAAAAAATCTCGGTGCCAATAAAGTTTATGATGCTATGGTCGCGATGTATGAAAGTTTGTTTCATAAGATAGGCAAAGGATATGAACATGTTTTGGAGCGAACCGAAAAAAATCTTAACAGAGTGCAGTTGTATATCGGTCGTCCTGCTTTTTATTATGCGTCTGAATTCAACGGACTGTTTTCTGCTCAAGTCGTGCCAAATGATGAAGATGTGAGCAAAGAAGCGGGCAAAAAAATCTTTGCTTTTGCAGACAATGTCCTTGATGCACAACGGGCTAAACCTTTTTTGAAGATCAATAAAATCGTCTTTGGTGATGAGTTTTTGAACCAAGAACGCGCACTAATCTTTAGAGAAGAAGCACTATGGCATGAAGTGTATCAGGTTAGTACTATCGGACATGAATATGGACATATCCTCTGGTTAGACAGTGACACTGAAATGATCATGAACCACAGTGGCGTTTTTAAAAATATCGAAGAGTTTAAAGCGACAACCGGAGGATTAGTCGCCTTTTTTATGAATGAAAATCCAAAAATCAAAAAGCACATTTTTATAGAATTGATTAAACGCGCAGTGAGTTTGATAGCGTGGAAAACAAGTGGTGAAGTCGAGCCTTATTATTGTGAAGGGCTCATCCATCTTAAAGCACTTTTTGATAGTGGTGTTTTGGATTTTGATGCAACATTGCACATTCATATGAATGATGAAACTTATGAATCACTTAAAGCATGGTACTTAGAACATTATGAGAAACTGGCAGCGCATTATTTGGCTAAAAAAGATGCCAAAGCATTTCTTGATAATTTTGCTTATAAAGAAAATTCATACTATGTGCCACAGGATGCAAAAGTGAAAAGTTTTGTGGATTATTACTGGAATTTACACAAAAGTATCGGTCGTGAAATTGATGAAACGTCACAAAAAAGTAATTGGATATAAAATTTTTATTAAAAAAGATTTTTATCGGTTTATTGAAACGAATTATAAGATAAAATAGTGTATGATTTTATAAAATAAATTCTTAAGAAATTCTTGTGAAAAAACATGTCGTCGAACAAACCGTAATATTTCTCAGTGTCACTAAGTGGCTACTCTTGTCATCTGTCATGGGCGTGATTATTGGTGCCCTTATGGCACTCTTTTTATGGATACTTGAGTATTCTGTCAATAGTAGAGGGCTCTTGCCGTTTCATTACTATTTTATCCTTCCTTTTGCCCTGCCGCTGACCGTTTTTGTCATCAAAACATTTGCGCCCAATGCGCAAGGACATGGTACCGAAAAGGTCATTGAAGCCGTGCATAAAAATGGTGGCAAGATTAAAGTGGCTGTGATGCCGATCAAGCTATTAGCCACGGTTTTTACCATCTTTGCTGGTGGTTCTGTGGGGAAAGAGGGTCCGGGTGCACAAATCGGTGCAGGGGCTTCTTCTGTGATTGCTTCTATGTTAAAATTTAGTAAAGCCGATAGAAAAAAATTAGTCATTTGCGGTATTAGTGCCGGGTTTGCTTCGGTTTTTGGAACCCCGATTGCTGGTGCAATCTTTGGTATTGAGGTGTTGACCATCGGTGTGATTATGTATGATGTGTTGTTGCCCTCTTTTATCGCAGGATTTGCGGCATTTACTACGGCGCAATTTTTAGGAACAGATTATACCTATTTTGATATTCACTTCTACAAACCGATGGATTTAGATTTGACCCTGATTGCAGAAGTATTGGTAGCGGGAATTTTCTTTGGTTTCGTTGCGGATTTCTTTATCACCGTGTTGACAGAAATTGAGCGCGTTATTGAAAAAATTAAACTCAATGTCTATCTCAAAGCTTTTGGTGCCGGCGTGGTTATGGTCATCGCGACTTTGATTGTGGGTGATCGATATCTTGGCCTTGGTCTTGATGTGATTGGTAATGCTTTGGACCCTGAGGGTTTCTTGTCTGCGGGTATTCACTGGTATGACTTTATCTTGAAGACAGTTTTTACGGCAATCTCGCTAGGTGCTGGGGGAAGTGGTGGTATTGTAACACCGATTTTCTATATTGGTGCGACCAGCGGTGTGGCTTTTGGACACATTATGCACAATGAAGTGGCACTTTTTGGCGCCTTAGGATTTGTGAGTGTTTTAGCAGGAGCTACCAATGCACCGATTGCATCTATCATCATGGCAGTGGAGCTTTTTGGTATCGAGATTGCACATTATGCTGCAATTTCTGCGGTTGTTGCTTTCTTGGTTTCAGGACATCGAAGCGTCTTTCCGTCTCAGAAGATTGCTATGAGTAAGTCAGGAAATATCGAAATTGAAGCAGGGGATGATATTGAGCACTCCAATATCAGTATCCACACTGAAGATATTGAAAAATTCAGGCATATTGGATCGCAGCTAAAATACAAAAGACTCAAATGGCAAGCCAAGAATTTTAATAGAAAAAAATAAAGAGAGATACGTCGCTTTTAGAGTGTTTGAAAAAAACTAAAGGCGACAAAAAACATGACAAAAGCACTAAAGGCATCGAGTAATTTCCACGTAAAAGGCTTCTTAAAAAGTGGAATCAAAATCCTACTACCATAACCGATAGAAAAAAACCAGATAAATGAAGCACTCACTGCACCCATAATAAAAAGATTTTGCTCCGCACTCTCATAACGTCCACCAATTGAGCCAATTAATAAGAGCGTATCAAGATAGACGTGTGGGTTTAGCAATGATAAAGAAAGTACGGTTAAGATGGTGGTGAGCTTTTTATCGGTATTGATTTTCTGGTTGGGGTCCATCATCTGGGTTTTAAAGACAGAACGCAGTGCTAAAATTCCATAACTGATTAAAAATACAATACCAAAATAGGTCACATACTCAACCAAAGCGGGATATTTTTTTAAGAGACTCCCAACTCCTTTGACGCCTGCTGTGATTAAGATGGCATCTATCATGAAACAAATAAAAGCGATGGTGAAAACAGACTCTTTTAAGAGGCCTTTTTTGAGAAGATAGAGATTTTGTGCACCAATAGCTGCAATCAGTCCAATACTGATCAAAAATCCTTGTATGAGCGACGTCATTGTAAATCCTAGAGAGTTATGATTATAAATATAATGAGGATGAATAGATTAAAGTGGTGGCTTGAGACGGAATTGAACCGCCGACACGGTGATTTTCAGTCACCTGCTCTACCGACTGAGCTATCAAGCCACTCATTTTAAGATTGAAATTATATCCGAATAACTTTAATATACGCTTATTTTAGGGAATTTTGAAAATGAATTAGAATTTTATACAAAATGCTATATGATTAGAGAAATAATTTTCAATGGAGAAGATGATGAATGAACTTCATTTGGTATCATGGAATGTCAATGGAATACGCGCAGTCGATAAGAAACAAGCCCTCAAATGGGTGGATGAAACACAGGTTGATATCTTGGCGTTGCAAGAGATTAAAGCAGAAGCCAATCAGATACCGGATACGATTTTTGATAAAAACTTTAAAGAAGTGCATGTCAATCCTTCATCCAACAAAGGACAATCAGGTGTAGCCCTTTTTAGTGATGTTGCTTCTACGCGTGTGGGCAAAAGTGAAGCGGTTGATATTCTAAATGAAGGTCGTATTAATGAGTTTCAATTTGGCGATATCACCTTGTTTAATGTCTATTTCCCTAATGGTCAGCGCAATGAGGAACGATTGGTCTATAAGATGGAGTTTTATGAGCGATTTTTAAAATATTGTGAAGCCTTGCGCAGTGAGGGACAGTCTCTTATCATTTGTGGAGATGTAAATACCGCTCACACTGAGATTGATATTGCTAGACCTAAAGCCAATGAAAATACTTCAGGATTCTTGAAGATGGAGCGTGATTGGCTTGATAAATTTCTCTCTTACGGTTATATCGATACCTTTCGTCATGTTCATGGAAACGAAACAGATAGATATTCGTGGTGGTCTTATCGTGCTGGTGCCCGTGCGAGAAATGTCGGGTGGCGTATCGATTATTTTTATGTGTCTGAAGATTTAAAAGATCACATTGTGGATGCCAAAATCTGTGATGAGATTATAGGGAGCGATCATTGCCCTATTAGTTTGACTATAAAAGTATAAAAAACTTTACTATTTAAATTATATTTTCCTTTTTTAAACTATTTTTTATCTCTTTTATCTTATAATTTCCGCACAAATGCTGCAGAGGTCTGAGGTCAGACAAACATGAATAAGCATCGTTTTCCTCTTTTGCTTTTCATCCAATATAACAATCTCAGCATATTTCTAACAAAAGGATACAGTATGGGCGTAGAAGTACATAAAGAGTTACTATCAAGTCTCGGGCTTGATGTAGCGAAACATGCAAAAATGATGGCAGCGGGTTTAGAAGGGTACAACAAACAATTTTTATCACAACCAAATAGACCAGAGGGAATGAAGTATTTTGACTGGTTTATGAGTGAAATCCAAGGTCAAAGGATGGTAGAGATAAATGCCCTAAGAGCACAAAAAAAACCTGCGGTGGGTACTTTTTGTATTTTTGTGCCTGAAGAGATTGTCGTAGGTGCGGGTGGGTCATGTTATGGATTGTGTGGCGGAAGTCCTGCTACTATTGCCGATGCTGAGACAGAACTACCACGTAATATTTGTCCTTTAATCAAATCAGCACACGGATTTAAACTCCAAAAAACGTGTGGTTATACCCAATCGGCTGATTTTATTTACGGTGAGACAACGTGCGAAGCCAAAAAGAAAACGTGGGAGATTTTAGGCAAACATCATCCCGTACATGTCATGAACATTCCTCATATGAAACGTGACAAAGATTTGCAAATGTGGAAAGAAGAGATTGAAGATTTTAAAACCCACATCGAATCGGTAACGGGCAAAAAACTAAGTCTAGAAGAGATGAAAGAGGGCACACGTATTATCAATGAAAAACGAAAAGCGATGTTGCGATTGGATGCACTTCGTGGTATGGACCCTGATGTGGTACCCATCAGTGGCAAAGATGGCTTGTTTGTGACACAAGTGGGCTTTATGGATGACCCTGTGCGTTATACTCAAAAAGTCAATGAACTGTGTGATGAATTAGAACAAAGAGTGGCTGATGGAGTGAGTGTTTTTGAAAAAGATAGACCAAGATTGATGGTGCTTGGAACACCATTTGCCGTGCCAAATTGGAAACTTCACACAGCAGTGGAGACAACTGGTGGAGTTATCATTAATGAAGAATCTTGTATTGGTCATCGTTATTATAAAGACAATGTCGATTTAGAAGATGTCAAAACTGAAGACGATATGATGCAAAAATTGCTCGATCGCTATGCCAAAGTTGATTGTGCCTGTTTTACCCCTAATATGGGAAGAACTGAGAAAATCATACAAATGTATAAAGATAGAAAAGCCGATGGAGTGATTTATTACACACTCTCATTTTGTCATACTTATAATGTCGAATCCCATCTTGTCACCGAAGCCTTAGAAAAAGAGGGTATTCCTTGTTTGATTATTGAATCGGATTATTCACCTGAGGATATGGGACAGATTAAAACACGCGTTGAAGCCTTTTTAGAGAGTTTGGCTTTTAAGAAAAAAGCCAAAGCATTCAAAGGTATTTCATAACATGTATTGGGGTGTAGATGTCGGTTCGACGTATACAAAAATCACGGGGATTAATGCCGATCATGATGTGATTGATTTCGCGGTGATCCCCACCATCATCAATCAAGATGAGATTGTCAAAAATTACTTAAAAGACAAAACGGTGACGATGCTTGTTGCAACCGGTTATGGTCGCCATATGATAGGAGATGCACTCTCCTGTCCGGTAATTAGTGAGATCAAAGCACACGCAAGAGGGGCGTATTTTTCAAATCATGAGGCCCAACTTGTGATTGATTTGGGTGGCCAAGACAGTAAGGTCATCAAACTTGATAAAAGTGGTGGTTTTGTAGATTTTAGGATGAATGACAAATGTGCTGCGGGTACGGGCAAGTTTTTGGAGATTGCCGCCAATAGAATGGGTCTGGATTTAGAGTCCTTTTCAAAATTGGGATTTGAAGCAGATAAGGAGTTGACTATCTCTAGTATGTGTGCGGTGTTCGCCGAATCTGAAGTGATTTCACTCATCGCCCAAAAAGAGAGCGTCGCTAATATCTGTTATGGGGTACACGAATCCATCGCATCAAGACTCGCTTCAATGGCGCGAAAATTTGCCAGCAACAGTGAATACATCATCTTCTCAGGAGGAGGTGCACTCAATCCATTTTTGAAGCATCTTTTATCATTAAAACTTGAGAAGAAGATTATCACACCCGAACAACCACAACTGGTTGGTTCACTCGGAGCTGCACTTGCTGGAGCTGAGATTTGATAATGACATCAGGTATCATGATATTATGATTTCTTGCTTACCAAAATACCTCCTAAGATAATCAGGGCAATGCCGATGAAGGTATACATATCAGGAAGTAAATCTCCTAAGAGTACACCAAATCCAATAGCAAAAGGAATACTCGTATAGCTAATCACGCCGATGATACTTGCAGGGCTCAAACTGTAAGCACGGGTCAAAAACCATTGCGAAGCAGTTGAGAGCACTGCCATGAAGGCCAGCAGTATCCAGATGAGTGGATTTGTATGTATTTTAAAATCTACATAAGGTGTCAGCAAAAAGAGTAACAAAGGGATAATGACGCCAATGCCCATAAACGATAGCATGATAACACGGGCATCATAAATATCTTTGATACGTTTTATTGTAGCATAAGCAGCGGCGGCAAAAAACCCACCCAATACTCCAAAAATATGATCCACCGATAGCTCGATACCAAAAGGTTTTATGATAAAAAGCACACCAGAAAATCCAATTATAAGAGCAAAAAAAGTACGAGAGCTAATGGACTCTTTCATGAGATAATATGCCAGTATGGTGACAAAAAATGGAGAGGTCTTATTTAAGATGACCGCTTCTCCCAAAGGGATGGTTGCAATGGTATAAAAGAACAACAACATAGCCAGCGTCCCAAAAAGCCCTCTTAAAAAAAGTAAATGTAACTTTGAGGTATTGATAGATACAGGGACTTTTTTAAAACTATAAAGAATGATAACAATACCTAAAAGATTTCTATAAAATACGATTTCAATCGGGTCCATACTGATGGTTAATATTTTGGCTACAGCGCCATTGAGTGCACCAAGAAGGGCACTTAAAATCATAAATAAAATTCCTTTATCAAGTAATTTTAATCTTCTCAATGATGGATACTTATGTGACATATAAATCCTTGTATTTTATCGTGTGAATTTGTGTATGATACTGCGATGGGAACCCACGGATTAACCAAGATTTTGAAGCAGTGCTTTCTCTTCTTCTGATGATAAAAATCGCCAGTTACCTAGCTCGATATCCAGTTCAAAATTTCCAATGGTAGTGCGGTTTAAGCGCAGTACCTTTAAAGGTGTGCCAAATTTTTGATCTTTGAGTGCACCAAAAAGTCGACGAATGTGTCGATTTTTCCCTTCGTTGATTGTGACTCTGAGTTTCGTTTTGGCACCGCCTGTACCGATTTTCTCTATGCTAAGAGCCTTGAGTAAGCCTTGTGGTGTCATGATGCCCTTTCGTGCTTGTGACATATGGGTATCCCTCACATGACCGCGAACCCAAACTTCATATACTTTAATACAACTTCCCGGTTTTGTCAATGCGTGGCTGATGTTGCCCTCGGTTGTAAAAAGCAACATGCCCTTTGATTCAAGATCAAGACGTCCAATTGGCATCCATCCCTTATTATACGCCCATGGGGGCAAGAGATCATAGACTGTTTTGCGCCCAAGATCATCAGAACGTGTCACTAAATATCCCTTTGGCTTATTGAGTACTAAGAGTTTTTTTGAAGCCAATGTGTGGTTCATGATAAATCCTGATGATGTTGTCTGTTTGATTGTTGTCGTGTTGTTTTTGGTGCTGGTATCTTTATAAAAGCACCAAAAAACTAGGCTTCTTGTGCCAACTTTTTAAATAAATCTCCCCGGTGCTCGTAGGATGGAAATTGATCTAAACTCGCAGCAGCAGGAGATAAAAGTGCCACAGTGTCTTGTGTATGGAGTTTTTTGATTTCAACTATCGCTTTTTCCAAATGACCACATGCAAGGACGGGTTTATTGATATTATGACAAAAATTGACGATTTTTTCGGTGTTGGAACCGATGGCAAATACGGTGACTTGAAGTGGACGCAACATCTCAAATAGCGGTGTTAAATCCACCCCTTTATCATCGCCTCCAAGAATCAACAGCAAATTTTCATTTTTATAACGTTTGATAGCTTCAAGCGTCGCATCAAGATTGGTGCCTTTGGAGTCATTGACCCACGTTCGCCCTTGGGCATCTTTAAAGGCTTCTAGTTTATGAACATCGGTCTTGAAGGTATTAAGTAGGTCATAATCAAGCGTACCAAAAATCACTTTTTGTGCGGCCATCGCGAGTATGGCATCGAGCAAAAAAGGGGTTTGAAACGTGATGCGCGTGATGTCGATACTCAAAGTTTTAGCGAGATCAAATTCATCATGATAGATAATCTTTGAGGCATTCGTTTGGATATCTCGGTATGTATCGGGTACAATGGCTATTTGACCCTCTTTCATACGTGATAAGGGTGCTAATTTTGCCTTTTCATAAGCCTCAAAGCTACCGTGCCATTTGAGATGATCGGGTTTGATAGGCAATAACAAATAAATATCAGGTGTGGCTATTTTGGTGTAGTGGAGCATATAAGAGCTACTCTCCAATATCCAAATGGGTGCATTTTTATCAAGTTCTGCTAGTGGCGTGCCGATATTTCCACCACTTTGTGAACCGTGCTTTTTGAGCAAAAAATCACACATTTGTGTTGTGGTTGTCTTGCCGTTTGTTCCACTAATCCAGATGGAAAAAGGCATATCTTTAGCAAAAAAATCATACTCACTCATATAATTTTTAGCCCTTTTAAGTAGATCATGATGAGGTGGAAAACTTGGACTGAGTACTTGCACCTGACTCTCATAATTTGAAAATTCACAAGGAGGCAGGAGGATATTGCCCCAGTCATCGGTTTGTTTTTCGCTGATGTGGTCATCAAAAATCAGACAATTTTTGAACTTTTTGGCTATCGCCTTGGTTGTCTTACCATTACCAAATAACGCAATCATCGGATTTTCAATGCCGTAAGTGCGATGATATTGGAGATAATAGCCATAATCCAAAATCTCACGATAATTTTATTTTCTGCCCAACCTTTGATTTCAAAATGGTGATGAATTGGTGCCATCAAAAACATCCTTTTTTTACGTGTTTTGAAACTTCCCACTTGCAAGATGACCGACATGGTCTCTAATACAAAAACAAAACTGATTAAAAAGAGTAAGAATTCGTTTTTAGAAATAATCGCCATATATCCGATAAAGGCTCCGATGCTCAAACTACCGCTATCGCCCATAAAAACTTCAGCAGGATAACAATTGTACCAAAGAAAGCCTACGAGGGAGCCAATCATCGCTGCGGCCATAATGACGACTTCACCACTACCACTAATCTTAGGGAGCAAGAGATAACTGCTCAGTACGGCATTACCACTCATATAGACAAAAATACCCAAACTAAACATGGAGGCGATAGACGGTACGGTTGCAAGACCATCAAGTCCATCGGTGAGGTTGACAGCATTGCTTGATGAAATCATAACCAAAGACCAAAAGATAATAATAAGCCAATGCAAATCGATAATAGGATATTTGTAAAATGGAATAAAAATCTCATGATTGATACCCGAGAAGGTAAAGAGGAAAAATCCTACGATAAGAGATGCAATAATTTGAAACATCATTTTTGTTTTGGCACTCATCCCTGAAGTATTTTGTCCTCCAATGATTTTAGACATATCATCTTTGATACCAATGGCGCCAAACAAGATAATAGAGGCGAGTCCCATCAAGACATAAACATTGACAAGATGCGCACATAAAAGAATCGATAAGATTGAAGAAGCAAGGATGACGATGCCTCCCATGGTCGGAGTTTTTCGCTTGGATTGGTGGGATTTTGGTGCCAAATCATAAATGGGTTGATTGGCATTTTTAGCCTTGGCCCATTTGATGAAGCGCGGTATGAGAAAAAGACTCAAGGTTAAAGAAATAAAAAAAGCAAATCCAGAACGGACCGTGATATATTGAAATAAATTAATGTGTAATGTTTGATAAAGCAAATAAAGCATCGTGTTCCCATATATTTTAATAAAAGCTACATTATAGTACCATATTGCTTATAAGTTGTTAATAGTTCGCAGGGCATTGTCTTGCTCTTAGAGATAAAATTTTTACAGCCCTGTTTTCAATTTATTTATATCGAAGGAGCGCGCGATAATGAAAAAAACGATTTTAGTGATTACCGATGGTATCGGTGCCAATCCTCATGCGAATTCCAATGCTTTTTTAAATGCCAAAAAACCTACCTATGATAAACTTTTTAAAGAAGTGCCTTATGGGTATATTCATACCTCAGGCTTAGCTGTTGGTTTGCCAGAAGGGCAGATGGGAAACAGCGAAGTAGGGCATATGTGTATCGGAAGTGGACGTGTTTTATACCAAAACCTCGTAAAAATTTCCAAAGCCATTGCTGAGAATACTCTCAAAGATAATCTAGCATTAGAGCATCTATTAAAAGTCAAAGGAGATATTCACATTATTGGATTATTGAGTGATGGAGGTGTGCATTCACATATCGATCATATCAAAGCTTTGGCTTTGATTGCTAAAGCACAAGGTAAAAAAGTCTATTATCATGCGATTATGGACGGACGTGATGTTTCACCGACTTCGGGTATAGGGTATCTTCAATCCTTTTTGAAAATTTGTGATGACACAATTAAAATTGCTACGATTAGTGGCCGATATTATGCGATGGATCGTGACAATCGTTGGGATCGTATCCAAAAAGCCTATCATGTGATTGCAGAAGGCGGTATGTTGGAAACCTCTAATGTGCTAGATTATGTAAAAGCCTCCTATGATAAGGGCATCACTGATGAATTTATCGAGCCAGCAAGTTTTGATAATTATGCTGGTATGAAGGAAGATGATGGTGTCATCATCGCAAATTTTAGAAATGATCGCGTGCGTGAGATTACCAAAGCAATCGGAATGACAGAATTTGATGAGTTTGAGAGAAAACATCATGGTATTACCACCATAACCATGACACGGTATGATGAGACATTTCCATTTGAGGTGATGTTTGATCAAAGTGTACCGAAAAATACTTTGGCCAGTGTCATAGCAGACCACCACCTGCGTCAGTTTCATACCGCAGAGACAGAAAAATATGCTCATGTTACATTTTTCTTAAATGGCGGTATTGAGACGCCTTATGTGGGAGAGAGTAGATTGCTGATTCCTAGCCCAAAGGTGGCAACTTATGATTTGCAACCTGAGATGAGTGCGGGTGCTGTGGGTGATGGCGTACTCAAAGCGATGGATGAAGCGTATGATTTTATTGTCGTCAATTTTGCCAATGGCGATATGGTTGGGCATACCGGAAATTACGATGCTGCAGTAAAAGCAGTGGAAGCTGTGGATGCACAACTGGGGCGTATTATTCGCAAAGCCGAAGCGCAAGATTATGCTTTGGTGTTGACGAGTGATCATGGAAATTGTGAAAAAATGCTAGGAGAAGAGGGTGAAGTATTGACCAATCACACGACGTTTGATGTCTTTTGCTTCGTCAAAGCTGATGGCGTGACAAAAGTCAAAAACGGTGGATTGAATAATATCGCACCGACCGTTTTAAAATTGATGGGTATTACCATCCCCAAAGAGATGGATGAAGCTTTAATTTAAGGAGAAAAATAGATGAAATTTAGTGGTAAAAATGTTCTTATAACAGGGGCAGCAAGCGGCATTGGAAAACAAATTGCCATCACATTAGCACAGTATGGTTTGAAAGTATGGATTAATTATCGTTCCCGTCCGGCTGAAGCAGATGCGCTCCAACAAGAGATTGAAACACAAGGGGGCACCGCAGCGGTGGTCTGTTTTGATGTGGCTGATGAAGCTGCTTTTATAGAGGGCATTAAAACGATTATTAGTAGTGATGGCGAATTGTCATATTTAGTGAACAATGCAGGTATTACCAAAGATAAACTAGCAATGAGAATGAAAACAGAAGAGTTTGATGCGGTCATCAATGTCAATCTCACTTCCGCTTTTGTAGGATGTCGTGAAGCCTTGAAAGTGATGAGTAAAAAACGATTTGGTAGTGTCGTGAATATCGCCTCTATTGTAGGAGAAACAGGCAACGCGGGTCAAGTCAATTATAGTGCAAGCAAAGGCGGATTGATTGCGATGACAAAAAGTTTTGCACTTGAAGGTAGTGCTAGGGGTATTCGATTTAATTCAGTGACTCCAGGGTTTATTGCCACAGAGATGACTGATAAACTCAGCGATGAGGTAAAAAAATCTTATACCGATAAAATACCACTCCAACGTTTTGGAACGCCTGAGGATATTGCCGAAGCGGTGGCATTTTTATTGAGTGATAGTGCCTCTTATGTGACCGGTAGCGTCTTGAAAGTTAATGGCGGGATGTATATGTAGCATAAGACCATAACGTGAATTAAAGTTTATTTTGCTAGAATAATAAAAATTTTTTAAAGGAGTTAGTGATGGCACTAATCGAAGAAGTAAAAGAAGTAGTAGTTGAACAGTTAAATGTTAATCCTGATGAAGTAAAAGAAGAATCAAAATTTGTAGAAGACTTGGGCGCAGATTCTCTTGATGTAGTGGAACTTGTAATGGCATTAGAAGAAAAATTTGATATTGAAATACCTGATACAGATGCAGAAAAAATTGTGACTGTAAATGATGCTGTTAAATACATAGAAGAACATAAATAAAACTATCAATTTTATCGTAGCGCTAGGGTTGTCCTAGCGCTTTTTTAGTGAAATTTAAGAGGAGTTATCTTGAGAAGAGTCGTAGTTACAGGTTTGGGAATGATTAATTCAGTTGGTTTAGATAAGGAGAGTTCTTTTAAAGCTATAGTTGAGGGAAAATGTGGCATTAAAAGGATTAGTTCATTTGACACGACCAATCACTCTGTAAAAATAGCAGGTGAGATTACTGATTTTGTCCCCGAAGAAGTGATGAACCCAAAAGATGTCAAAAAAGCTGATCGATTCATACAATTTGGTATCAAAGCAGCAGGTGAAGCCATGATGGATGCAAAACTTGATACTTATGATGGTGAACGATTTGGTGTCTGCTCTGCTTCAGGTATTGGGGGTCTTATTGCAATCGAAAAAAACTCTTTGATTTGTGATAACCGAGGCCCAAGAAGAATTTCGCCATTTTTTATTCCATCAGCATTAGTCAATATGCTAGGGGGAATGGTTGCGATTGAACACGGACTTAAAGGGCCAAATTTATCAGCCGTTACTGCATGTGCAGCGGGAACTCATGCGATATCAGAAGCCTTCAAAACCATCGTTGTTGGTGGTGCTGATAAAGTGCTTGTCGTCGGGGCAGAAGCTGCGATTTGTGCTGTGGGTGTTGGCGGTTTTTCCTCTATGAAAGCGCTCTCTACTCGCAATGATGATCCGCAACTTGCCTCACGTCCTTTTGATAAAGACCGAGATGGTTTTGTCATGGGTGAAGGAGCGGGTGCTTTGGTGCTTGAAGATTATGATGATGCCATCAAAAGAGGCGCACATATTTATGGTGAAATTATAGGCTTTGGTGAAAGTGGTGATGCTTATCATATTACGACACCGGCTCCTGATGGTGCCTTTCGTGCGATGAAGGCAGCTTATGAGATGGCCAATCAACCCAAAGTAGATTATATCAATGCACACGGTACTAGTACCGCAGCCAATGATAAAAATGAAACCGCCGCAATCAAAAAACTTTTTGGCGATAATGTACCACTAGTGAGCTCAACTAAGGGACAAATTGGTCACTGCTTAGGAGCTGCTGGAGCGATTGAAGCGGTTATTTCATTGATGGCCATGCGCGATAAAATTTTGCCTCCTACCATCAATCAAATTTCACCAGATCCAGAATGTGATTTGGACTATATTGCCAATCAATCACGTACTATGGACGTAGATGTGGTGATGAGTAACTCTTTTGGTTTTGGTGGCACAAACGGCTCTTTAATATTTAGAAGAGTCTAGGGAATTATTATGGCAACATATTTAGACTTTGAAAAAAGTATAAAAAACTTAGATGAAGATATTGCTAATGCGAAAATCAAAGGGGATACTCCTGCGGTTGAAATTTTAGAAAAAAATCTTACAAAAGAGATTTCAAAAGTCTATAAAAATCTTAATGATTATCAAAAATTACAATTAGCACGACATCCAGATCGTCCTTATGCGATGGATTATATTCGCTTGATTTTGGATGATGCGTATCAGATACATGGTGATCGTGCTTTTCGAGATGATGAGGCGATGTTGGCTTATATGGGTTATATTGCCGGTCATAAAGTTATTGTGATTGGACAGCAAAAAGGCCGTGGTACCAAATACAAACTCAAACGCAATTTTGGGATGCCTCATCCTGAGGGGTATCGCAAAGCTTTGAGAATCGCTAAAATGGCAGAAAAATTTGATATTCCTATCCTCTTCTTGATAGACACTCCCGGCGCTTATCCAGGACTTGAAGCAGAAGAGCGGGGACAAAGTGAAGCGATTGCTCGAAATCTTTATGAGTTGAGTGACCTCAAAGCGAAGACTTTGGCTGTGGTGATTGGTGAAGGAGGAAGCGGAGGCGCTTTGGCGATTGGTGTTGCTGATAAGATGGTCATGATGCGCTATTCTGTCTTTTCCGTAATTTCACCGGAGGGATGTGCTGCGATTTTGTGGAATGACCCCCTCAAACAAGAAAATGCTACCAAAGCGATGAAAATCACCGCTGATGATTTATACCGACTCAAACTGATAGATGCTGTCTTAGACGAACCAATTGTCGGAGCACATCGTGACAAAGTGGGAGCGGCTAATGCTATCAAAGAGTACTTTGTGAATTTTTTAACAGAGATGGACAATCTGAGCACAGAAGAGCGACTCAAAAGAAGATTAGATAAAATACTCTCTGTTGGTGCCTACGAAGAACTTTAATCCTATTATAATATTTAAAACTGCTAATATATGAGATGAAGAGGTTAACCCGGTTTTTAAACCGGGCTAATTGTTTTGTTTAGTGTAAATCTTTCCAGATAGATTTTTTCCATAATAGTGCTAGAATGGTAAAGATTGCAAAGAATCCTAAAACCCATGGTCCGAGGCTTTCTCTATCTTTTTTACTTGGATCACCGGTCTCTTCAAGATAACTGATGACTTTATCATAACCCTCTTTACTTAAACCAACACGAGGCATTGCTGTCCCTGGTAGTTGACTCTCAGGATCTTCTACGAATGTTTTCATGAAGTTTTCACTTCGCGCTCGTATCATGATAGAAAGATCAGGTGGAAGTTTTCCGAGATAATGTACTAAATCTGCTTGATAATTTGCCACTTTAATTTTAAATTTCAAGAGATCCACATCTTTATTAGTCACGATATTAGTTTTGGTTTTTGGAACCTCACCAATTTGAGTGATATTTCCGTATCGATTAGCATGACATCTGGCACAACTATCTTCATAGGCAACTTTTGGAGTGAGTTCATCCGGTTTTGCTATGGATTTAAAGTAGGCAACCATATCAGCGACTTCTTGGTCTATGTCTCCACCTGCACCCATAAATGCTGGCATTGGGAAAACTCTTGTAGTGCCATCGAATTTATGTTTTAACATCATCGCTTTGGTAGGATTTTTAATCATTTCTGCCAAAAATCTATCATCTAAAAGCGCTCCAACTTGACTTAAATCTGGTGGGGTAACACCATAACTTGAAGCGGCCATATTAGGGTCCATTGGACTTGGTACGCCCGCAGCTTTTATACTGTGACATCCCACACAAGCTCCCGCACCCATGACGAGTTCTTGGCCTTTTGCTGGATCACCGGTTTTTGTGAGTGCCGGAAGGTCTGAATAGGCAAAGTTTTTAAATTCTACATGTTTGTGCATTTTACTATGTGCAAAAGGCTCAACACCCCAATATGTCAATAGTGTAAAAAAGACAACGATTGCTAATATTTTTAACTCTTTCATTATTTGCCCCCAATCGGTTTTTCAAATTTGGTGATGATAGGCAAAGAAAGCCACAAGAGTATAAAGAAACTTGCCGTAATCGTACCATACGTTGTGAAAACACCCTCAGGCGGTAATTTACCAAATATTGTCAATGTTACCATCGTGAGTAGTAATAACCAGAACCAAATTTTAAAAGCACCTCTTTTATTAGCAGGAGCCACATTTGGACTTCTATCTAAAAATGGCAAGAAGATGAAAATGACTTGCGCAAAGCCAAATGCCAAAAGTCCCGGATTTTTAGGGAATGGTCTAAGAATCTCATACGTCCACAAGAAGTACCACTCAGGATAAATATGGGTTGGCGTTTTAAGTCCATCTGCGGGATCAAAGTTTACCGGATCCATCGCAAATTCAAAGTGATAAAAAACAAGATAAAAGAAGAAAATTAAAAAGAAACCGAGTACTACAATATCTTTGCTTAAGAAGTCAAATTGAAATCGAATCACTTTTGAATTTTTTGTATTACCAGATAGGTATTTTTGAGATTCCTCTTTGAAATCAATCTCTTCACCGTCTTGGTTATTAACATGAGGTATTCTTAATGTTGCAAAGTGAAGTACTATCAACGCCATAACGGCTAAAGGTAGCAAGACAACATGAAGCATAAAAAATCTATTTAAGAAAGCATCACCTGGGACAAAATTTCCTCGAATCCACTCAACCAAACCATCAAGATGAAGTGCACCAAGGCTAAAAATATCGGTAATAACCATACCCGCCCAATAACTCATTTGACCCCATGGTAACATGTACCCACTAAAGGCTTCACCTGAAAAAGTGACGAATAAAAGCATACCCGAGATCCAAATCATCTCTCTGCCTTTTTTGTAACTTCCATAATAGATACCGGTGAACATGTGAATATAGATAATCAAAAAGACAACTGATGCAGCGACGGCATGAATATGTCGCCATAACCATCCATAACCAACTTGGCTCATGATAGTATAATTGACGCTATCAAAGGCAAGTTTTGTATCGGGTTTATAATACATCAATAAAAAGATTCCAGAGATTAACAGGAGCCCAAATGTCACTGCTAAAATCATCCCCATGGCCCACAAAAAGTTAATATTTTTTGGGATCCAATATTCTGTTGCCAAAACTTTTCTTACTGAATCAATAGCAAGTCTTTGATTTAGCCAATCATGAACGCTTGTTGCTTTTGTAAAATGTGCCATCAATCCTCCCTTATACTGTTAAGCCATCGGCTTTTAATTTTTTGTATTCTTCGCCGGCTTCACCAATCACAACCTTTTCACCTTCAATTTTAAAAGGTGGAATTACGAGTGGTATTGGAGGTGGAGATTTTAAAACTCTACCACTTGCATCAAATTGGCCCCCGTGACAGGCACATTTGAATTTGTGCTCTTTTGGAAAATAAGAGGGAATACAACCAAGATGCGTACAAAGACCAATGCATATAAGATATCTATTGTCTCCTACGATAACCTCTCTAGGATCTTTTTTCATATCGGGGGATTTTTTTAAGATAAATATTGGTTTTCCCCTCCATTTTTCTACATTCAACACATTGGGTTTTGCTGCGCTGAGATCGATGGTTGAATATCCCGCGGCCATAACACTTGGTAAGGGATCCCAAGTTCTCTTAGCTGCGCCCAATGCCGCGATTCCGCCAAGAGCAGTGAAACCACCAAGAGCCATGCCGAGAAAATCCCTTCTCTCTTTTTTTATTGCCATTGCTTTCCTTTCCTTTCAATAGTTTTTAATTATTCTATCTAATTATTTTTTAAAACAAGATGATGTAAGTCAATTTTTAAGAATTGAGAGAAATAAAAATATAAAATGTATCAAATACGCTATTAAATAGGATATGCAATGGTAATAGTGTGTCGAATTCAGAATAAAATAAGGTTAAATTAAGAACATATTTAGCTGATAAGTATTATAATTCTATTAAGGAAATTGATAATTATTATCGTATAGGATTATGTATGCAAGAGTTATGCAAAAAAGTATTTCGCTTTTATGTTGAAGGTTTTCAAAATATGAAAGTGGGCAAAAAATTATGGGCCATTTTGGCTATAAAATTTTTCATTTTTTTCATCGTTTTAAAAATCTTCTTTTTTCCTGACATACTTCAAACAAAATTTTCCAATGACCACGAACGTGCTAACTATGTCATGGAAAATATAACACAATAAAGGAATAATATGGATAATTCGCTTTTAGTTGATCTCTCTCGATCACAATTTGCATTGACTGCGATGTATCACTGGCTTTTTGTACCATTGACATTGGGGCTCTCTTTTATCATTGCATTTATGGAGACGATTTATGTCAAGACGGGCAATCCTGAGTGGAAAAAAATTACGAAATTTTGGATGACACTTTTTGGCATCAATTTCGCGATTGGTTTGGCTACGGGAATCATCATGGAATTTGAATTTGGTACCAATTGGTCCAACTATTCATGGATCGTTGGCGATATCTTCGGCGCACCACTTGCCATCGAAGGGATTATGGCGTTTTTTATGGAATCAACATTCTTTGCTGTGATGTTTTTCGGATGGAATAAAGTTTCCAAAAAAGCCCATTTGCTTTCCACGTGGCTTGTTGCGATTGGTTCCAATCTGTCAGCCCTTTGGATTTTAGTCGCCAATGGTTGGATGCAATACCCAACCGGTATGAAATTTAATGTCGATACCGCACGATTTGAAATGGAAAGCTTTTTTGATGTGCTTTTCAATCCTGTTGCAGTTTCAAAATTCCTCCATACCGTTTCTAGTGGTTATGTGATGGGATCTTTGTTTGTTATTGGGATTAGTAGCTGGTATTTGTTGAAAAAAAGAGATACGGTTTTTGCAAAACGTAGCATTATTGTGGCTGCCTCTTTTGGTCTTTTAGCGTCAATCTTCTTGATCTCAACTGGAGATGAATCGGCGCATCAAGTGGCGCTCAAACAACCTACAAAACTAGCAGCTATGGAGGGTTTATATGATGGTTCTAAACGTCAAGGAATTGTGGCGATTGGCCAATTGACCTCAGGTAAGGAAATCGGTGATAACAAAGATGATTTTGTTTGGTCCGTGCAAATTCCTTATGCGCTCTCATTTTTAGGATTTAGAAATATCGATGCTTTTGTTCCCGGTATGGATGACTTGGTATTGGGAAACAAAAAAATGAATATTGAACCAGCAAGTGATATGCTTGCCAAAGGTAAAATCGCGTTGAAATCATTGCGAGATTATAAAAATGCCCAAAAAGTAAATGATGCAGAGAAAAGTCAAGCTTCATTGAAGACCTTTAGAATGTATGAAAAATATCTAGGCTATGGCTATTTGAAAAATCCAGTAGATATCATCCCACCGGTTGGATTGACGTTTTATAGCTTCCATATCATGGTAGGTCTTGGTACTTGGTTCTTAATCCTCTTTTTCTTTATGTTATATTATTCAATGATTGGAAAAATAGAGGATAAAAGATTGTTTCAAAAACTAGCCCTTTGGAGTATTCCTTTGGGATATCTTGCCGGTGAAGTCGGTTGGATCGTCGCAGAAGTAGGGCGACAACCTTGGGCGATACAAGGGATGCTACCAACACAAGTAGCCACTTCGCATCTGACTAGTAATTCAGTTGCTGTGACTTTGGTGCTCTTTGCTGTACTTTTTACGGGATTATTAATAGCAGAGATCAAAATCATGTTATCTCAAATCAAACTCGGGTTCAAAGGAGCATAAATGTTTGAAAAATTATCATATCTAGCATTACAAGAATATTGGTGGTTCCTCATCGCTCTTTTGGGTGCTTTGTTTGTGTTCATGACTTTTGTACAAGGGGGTCAGACACTACTGAATAAAGTGGCAAAGAGTGAAGATGAAAAGGATATTGTTATTGCCTCATTAGGTCGAAAATGGGAATTGACTTTTACCTCGTTAGTGATGTTTGGAGGTGCTTTATTTGCGGCATTTCCACTCTTTTATGCGACGAGTTTTGGCGGTGCTTATTATGTCTGGATGGCGATTTTATTCTGTTTTATTATCCAAGCGGTCTCTTATGAATATCGTAAAAAACCGGATAATTTTCTAGGACAAAAAACTTTTGAAATCTTTTTATTCATCAATGGAAGTTTGGGGATTATCCTCATTGGTGCCGCAGTGGGGACACTTTTTACAGGAGGAAATTTTATATTAAGTGATATGAATCTCTCCTCATGGACACTCTCAAGCCGTGGTTTGGAAGCTGTTTTGAATCCTTTCAATGTGATTTTAGGATTGGTCGTCTTTTTCTTAGCTCGCGTTCAAGCGAGTCTCTATTTTTTGAATAATATCAATCATGAGGGTATCATCAATAATACAAGAAGGGTGTTACGAAATGACGCGATTCTTTTCCTAGCATTTTTTATACTTTTTTGTATTTTGTTGCTCACACTCAGTGGTGTGGCGTATGATGGCAATGCTTTTGTGGTTGTAAAATACAAATTTTTACTCAACTTTTTAGCATCACCGATACTGTTGGGAATTTTTCTCGTAGGGGCTTTGTTGGTGATTTATGCACTCTTTATCTCATTGTTTAAAAAGAGCCAACAAGGTATTTGGTTTAGTGGGGTTGGTACGGTTTTAGTAGTATTGGCACTGTTTAGCCTTTTGGGATTTAATAATACGGCGATTTATCCTTCGCTGAGCGATTTACAAAGTTCTCTGGATATTCGTAACGCTGCGGCGAGTCGATACACTTTGGTAGCGATGAGTTATGTGTCCCTTTTGGTCCCTTTTGTGTTGGGATATATTATTATCGTATGGCGAAAAATGGATCAAAAACAAATTACATCAGATGAAATCCAATCGGATTCTCATCATTATTAGGAGATAACATGGAAGAGATTAATTACACTGCTGAGATTATATGGCTTTTGGTTTGGCCGGCTTTGATATTTGTATCTTATAAATTCATTGCATTAAATATTAACCATTTTGAAGAGAATCTAAAATAGATGAAACATCCACGTGCAACGCAGGTTGCATGTGGATTATTTTTGTTCTAAAATCCAATCTGATACTATTTTAATATCGCTATTGCTTAGTTTTTTCCCAAATGCTGGCATGGGGATATTGCGACTTTCTTCCCACATTCCTTTGCTCCCCTCACGAATCGAATGATCAATCTGCGTTGCATCTTTTTTTAGCGCAATATCATGAAAAGATGGGCCGACTTTTTTCTTTTTGATTGCATGACAGCTCAAACAACCGCTTTGAGCGGCTATTCGCCTACCTTGTGGCATGGCTTTAAGTTCACGATTACGCTTCATGATAGCAAGAAGATTTTTTTGTGTGTAGTGTGAAAACATATATCGTGCAATCGCACGTACTTCATCGGTACTGACTTTGCCTTTAAGGGAGGGCATGAGTCCATAAGATGCGAGACTTTTTTTATCACAAAATGATTTTGAAACGCTGGGATTTTCTACGAAGTCTACGACAAATTCAATGCTTTTTGAGCGTCGATCTGGCAATGAAACCGCATCGATAAAATCATAAACATGAAAGCTAACAGCCATCATAGGTGGTGCTTTTTCATCTTCTGTTGAGTGTGCTGGCATATCAAGATTATGACAACTGCTGCACTTTTGTGTTAGTAGTGTTTTACCATCAAGCTTGAGACTTTGGTCCTCGCCACAGCCTATAAAAAGCAGGGGCGCCAATGAGATCAGTGTGGCGAGTGGTTTAAATTTCATGTAGCCCCCATTGTTTTTAGTGTGTTGAACAGGTTCCTTGTCCGGTACTTTGTTCTAGTTTTCCTTCAAGAAACATTTTGATACTCTCTTCTACGGTACGAGAAACGCGATCAAAATAGACGTCCAATCCCGCTTTTGCAAAACCTTGTGCGGGAGCACCACCGATGCCGCTGACGATGAGTGCATCGGGTTTAAAATTCAAAATATTGGTAATAGCATTGCTACAACCACCAGTTTTATGACCTGGATTTTGTGCTCCTTCTACTTCGACAATTTTTCCATCTTCCAGTGTGACAATGGTATAAAAATTGGCTCTACCGAAGTGAGCACCTCTTGGTGATAGATACCCTTCATTGGTATCTGTTGGGAAAACGAGTTTCATTTTCTGTCCTTAATATTGTAATTCTAATTGATTGTTTTGGTATGCATCATATGCTTCTTTTATGCTCATATTGCCCGCACCGATGTACATTTTCACATTGGAGCGTTTTAAGATGGCTAATGCCTTCTCCCCTGCACCGTTGCCCGTGATAATGATATCGGGGGTTAATTCCAAAACTTTTTTTGCAGTTTGTAGTCCTGCACCATGTTCCATGCCCTCTGTCTCGTTGTTTGGTACTGATGTGAGTGTCTTGGCGACGTCATCATAAACGACCAACATCTCCATACGTCCAAATCTTGGATCCATAGAGCTCTCCCAATCGCCCCCTTTTGCTGTAAATACTATTTTCATATTATATTCCTTTTTTTATTAAAATATTCTCTTTTATCGTTTCCCATGCCTGTTTCACAAGATGTGAAAGTGCGCAATCTTTATCATATTCTACAATTGGCTGTGCTAATGAAAGTGCTTTGGTAAAGGTTTCATCATAAGGTAATTTTGCAATCAGTTTGATATCTTCATCATGTAAAAATGCTTCAATCTCTTGCGTCATTTCGAGATTGAGGTCATATTTGTTAATAATACATACCGCTTGTAGATTGAACGTTTTGATGAGTTTATGAACTCTTTTTAAATCATGAATTCCCGATATCGTAGCCTCAGTTACTAGTACGACCAAATCAGCACCACTTAAAGAAGAGATGACCGGACATCCAATTCCCGGACTACCATCTGTGATGATGTACTTGATGGCACTATCTTTAGTGATATTTCGGGCTGTTTGTTTGACTTTTGCGACGAGTTTACCAGAATTTTCTGCTCCAAATCCCAGCTTGGCATGTACCATTTGTGCATTATTTTTGATATGTGAGACAAAAAGATCACCGGCTTTTTGTGTTTCCATCGTAATGGCATGGCTAGGACAAACACGACTACAATACCAACATCCCTCACAGGAAATTGGATCAACTTCATATTGGTCTTCTATGCGATGGATGGCATCAAAACGACACGCTGCTTCGCATGCACCACAATTGCTACATAAATCGGCATCGATTTTGGCGATTTCCCCACTCATAAAATCTTCTCTTTTGTCAAAATCTGCATCTAAAAGTAGGTGCATATTGGCCGCATCCACATCACAATCACAAATCAGAGATTCCGCTCCAGCAAGATATGCAAAGGAAGCACTCAGTGAGGTTTTCCCAGTACCTCCTTTACCTGAAATTACGACGATTTCTTTCATTTTATCGCTCCTATAAATGTTGCAATGTCATCGAGTGAATTTTTGAAGTGTTCGATTTTGGGATAAATTAACGCTCCTTTTGAATAAAGAGTGGCGAGGGCTTTGTCATTTTTGATTTTTGTGATAATTGGGATTCCCTCTTGCTGACAATACGCTTCAACATCATTATTGCCAATACCATAACGGTTGATGATGACACCAAAATTTTGTTTGAGGACGCGCATTGTTTCGACGGCCAAGCGCAAATCATTGAGCCCAAAAGGGGTGGATTCTGTGATTAAGATGACAAAATCACTCTCTCTACTGGCTTCAATGACCGGGCAACTGGTCCCCGGAGGTGCGTCATAAATTTTGATTGTATCTTTAAAATTTTCATCTACATAATCAATCGTTTGTGAGATGAGTGGTACGGCCATCTCTTGGCCTAAATCTAACCGTCCTTCGACAAAATGAAAATCAGTCGCTTCAAATGTTTTAATTTCTCCTATTCTGACAGGATTCATCGGCAAAGAATTTGTGGGGCAGAGTTCGCTACATGCATAACAACTGTGACACAGTTCAGGGAATACTAAGACCTCAGAAGGCAGTGCGACAATGGCATTAAAATTACAAATCTTTGCACATTTTCCACACAAGGTACAATCAGCACGTTCCCATTTTGGAACCATTTTATTGCAGATTGTTGTCTCTTTGAGTTTAGCATCGATAAAGAGTGCAGAATTAGGCTCTTCTACATCCAAATCTGTCAGTACTACCGCGTGATTGTTACTGGCAAGATAGGAGCTAAGATTGGTGGAAACCGTTGTTTTTCCGGTTCCACCTTTTCCACTTGCGATGGTGATTTTAAGGTTATTTTTCTTCATGTCTGTAGCGGTTTACGCCATGACCTCGACCATTACCTTGTCCAAATCCGACACCGTTTCCTTGGCATGCATGTGTATTTTTATTCATTCCGCGTCCTTCATGACGAGGGGAATGAGCGCAGTTTCTTCCTCGACCTTGACCTTGACCTTGACCTTGACCTTGTCCTTGACCTTGTCCTTGTCCGTTTCTTCTCATAATAATCTCCTTATTTTTGAATCGGTATAAATTTTTTACAGCCTTTTTCTGGAGTACCGCCATTGGTGGAGTACTCTTTGGCACCATCTTTGAAAAGTCGATAGCGTTCGCATCGATCTTTATTGATGCATCGTCCGTTGTTACATGCTAGTATCATGATTGTTTCCTTTCTTTTACTTCTAAGATTTTATTGTTCAAAAGGGCATCAGCGATTTTTTTTCGTGCTGAATCAATGAGTCTCGAAAACGTTGTACGAGATATTTGCATTTTGTCAGCACAATCTTGTTGGTATAGGGATTCATAATCTGAGAGTCGGATGGCTTCCATCTCATCTTCGTAAAGGATAATTGATTCAAGGGTATCACTACGAATACCTCGAGGTTTGAAACAAATCTCGCAGTGATTGACATCTATAACTCTATCTTTGCGTCGTCTTCCACAACAGGGCATCTTGACTCCTTTTTGAACATATGTGCAGAATTATAACGCACATATGTTCAAAAGTCAATATATTTTCAAGTTATTTTACAAATAATTTCATTTTATTTAATGATATCAATGATATCTTGCGGTTCGCACCTTTTTGTGTAATCTTCATTGACATATGAAAAGATGATTGTTTTCTCTTTATTGATGACATACGTAGCGGGCATGGGGAGTTCGTAACTCTCTTCTTCATTGCTTGCAGGGATATCAATACCAAAACTCAGATAGATTGGTCTTAGCTCTTGGGCTAGAGAAAAGACCAAGCCATAGGACTTCGCTACTGTATTCTGTGCATCACTGAGTACTTCAAACTGCAAATTATGTTTTTCTTGCGTCGATAAACTGGCATCAGGAGTTTGAGGAGAGATAGCAATGAGCTGGGCCCCCAATGCTTTAAATTCATCATTTCTCTCTTGTAGTGCTTTTAATTCAAGATTACAATAAGCACACCAAGCTCCTCTATAAAAACTCACAATCGCAAAATCATTTTTGTCTAAAACATCATCTAAAGATACAAGATTTCCTACGGCATTGGGTAGGGTAAAGGCTTTGGCGCGCGCTCCTACTGTGAGTGCATTCTGGCTGAGGTGCATCTTTTCGAGTTGTTTTGTTGCTTGCAGCATAATATCTTGAACTTCTTTTGGAGCTTTTTTTCTAAAGCCAACTTGGTATTCTTTGATCGCATCAATTAATCTTGACATAGGTATCCTTTGTTTTTTTATATTAGATTTTTTTATAATAAATGACCTAATGCAACATTGTAGAATAATTGTTCTATAATGTCAAGCATCATGATAATAATGTTGAATCAAAAGAAGAGTGAGATAAAAATGAAAAGGGTGTTAGAGATGATAATCAAGCTGCGTGTATCATGGTATTGAGGCCAATACTCTTTGAATACACGCAAGATTGGTAAAAGTGGTAGGAGATTCTTATAGGAATCTCATGATACTTATTTTTGTCGTTTGCTGCCGATTTTGACGTAGATATGCAGGATATCTAAAGCTGCTGGCGTGATGCCACTGATTTCACTGGCGGCAAATAGTGTGGGTGGATTGTGTTTTTGTAACTTTTCTACGACTTCGTTGCTGAGACCTGAAATGGAAGCGAAATCCATCATTGGTGGTATTTTGACATTCATGAGGTCTTTCATCTTGTCGATTTGTTGTTTCTGTTTTTCAATATAATTTTTATATTTCGCTTCCACAAGAATCTGTTTTTTTGCATCGAGTGAAAATTGTGAAAAGATTGGTGAAAGCTTGTCTAGCTTTTCCATATCAAATGATTTTCGTGCTACGATTTTTTGTAAACTTACTTTATCGGTGATTTTGTCTTCATCAATTGAGGCTAGATAAGCGATATTCTCTTTGGATGGAGTGAGTTCGGTCTCTTCTAAATATGCCAAACCCTCTTTGGTTTCTCGTTGCTTTTTGATAACCTTCTCATAAGTCTCCTCATCAATAAGTCCGAGTTTATAGCCATAATGGCTCAGTCTGATGTCAGCATTGTCTTCTCTTAAGAGCAGGCGATATTCCGCACGGCTGGTGAACATACGATAGGGTTCTTTGGTGCCTTTTGTGACTAAATCATCAATCAAAACACCGATATACGCCTCATCACGTCGTAGAATCAATGGCTCTTTTTCTTCAATACTCAAACTAGCATTTATCCCTGCCATCAAACCTTGCGCCGCAGCCTCTTCATATCCTGTCGTTCCATTGATCTGTCCTGCAAGATAGAGTCCAGAAACCTTTTTCGTCTCCAAAGTATGACGCAATTGGGTGGGATTGATATAATCATATTCGATAGCATAACCGTATCGGACGATTTTTGCATTTTCTAATCCTACGATAGAGTGGAGCATTGAGAGTTGCGTATCTGGTGGTAGTGATGTGGTGAGTCCATTAATATAATATTCTGTGGCTTCTTTAGTTTGGGGTTCGATAAAGAGATGATGGCGATCTTTGTCTCGGAAGCGATTGACTTTGTCTTCGATACTTGGGCAGTATCGTGGACCTGAGCCGTGAATTTGTCCGGTGAACAATGGGGCTCTATAAAAGTTACTCTCGATAATCGTATGGGTTGATTCATTGGTATAGGTGATGTAACAAGGGAGTTGATGCGGTTGGAATGTCTCACTATCGGTTCTAAAGCTGAAAGGTTGTGGCTTTTCATCACCGTGTTGGATTTCCATCTTAGAAAAATCGATACTTTTAGCATCGATTCTCGCACACGTTCCGGTTTTCAATCGTCCTAAGTCTAAGCCTAAATCTCTTAGAGAATCAGAGAGGTGAACCGAAGGAAATTCACCAAATCGTCCGGCATCTTGTTTGAATTCACCGACGTGAATCAAACCTTTCATAAAGGTTCCTGTTGTCAAAATCACCTTTTTGGCATTATAAATATTGCCCAAATGGGTTTTGACTCCTGTGACGACTTGATTGTCACTGATGAGATCTTTGACAATCTCTTGGGTGACACTGAGATTTTCAGTATTTAAGACGATGTTTCGCATATAGATACGATAACGATCCATATCAATTTGTGCGCGACTTCCTTGGACTGCTGGGCCTTTGGATTGGTTGAGGATTCTAAATTGAATACCAGTGGCATCAGTTGTAAGACCCATTTGTCCGCCGAGGGCATCGAGTTCTTTAACCAGATGTCCTTTGGCCAAACCTCCGACTGCGGGATTACAACTCGCTGCGCCGATTTGTTCTGCGAGTATGGTGATGAGTAATGTTTTCTTTCCAAGTCGTGCGGCCGCAAGTGATGCCTCGATACCTGCATGACCGCCACCGACGACGATAATGTCATATTTCATAATGTGCCTTTAAAATCATTGATGTGTGTTTGATGGACTAAATTTTATAGTCAATCCTCTAAATAAAAATAGTACGGCGATGATCACAAGGACCGAGCCGATTTTCGTAAAATCAAAGTGTGAATTTGCAATCAACATGATATCTCTGATGAAAAAAATAATGGTTGAGTCTATCATGAAGCGCAGTTTGATGTTGTTTTCATCGCTAAATAAAAATCCAATCAGCATTCTGACGATTTCCAATACGATAATAAACTCCAACAATGCCACAATCAAGGTCGAAAAAGAGTTGACTTCTTTGAGGTCTTTGACGAGTACAAAGAGTAAGGCCGCAACAAAAAACTTCAAAAAAGCGAGTATTCTGTTCCTAGTAAGGTAGTCTTTTACTTCCATCCTTCTCATCCTTTATTTTTTGCGTAAGATATCATAATTAGCTTAAAATTTGTTAACCATTTTTAAAGTAAGATGACTATTTTACTCTTTTATTGCTATAATTTCAAAAAAAATGGAGCGATAATGAATAAATTTTTAAAATTTGAAGTAGATTTCGATCATTTTATCGAAAAACTACAAGAAAAAATCAACCAAAACAACCAAACTATCGAAAAATTATTAAAGATTGAACATAAAACTTATGATAACTTTGTCAGACCGTTAGAGATCTTAGAAGAGAAGATGGATGAATTCTTTACTCCCATGTCACATCTAAATTCTGTAAAAAATAGCGAAACAACCCAAAAGGTTTATAGCCAATCTTTACCTATTATTACAGAATATGCGACAAAATTATCTCAAAATCTTGATATTTACAATGCTTTTAAAAGTATTGAGGCTAGTGAAAAAGCACAGCTAAATCAAGAGCAACTTCGCGTGTTGGAACTCAATATCCAAAGTTTTGAACTCAGCGGTGCGAATTTGGACGAAAAGAAAAAGAAGCGCTTAGAGGCCATCAATTTGCGGATGAGCGAACTGGCCAATGATTTTTCACAAAATCTCATCAACGCAGTGAATGATTATGAGTTGATACTCGATGAAGATGATGTGAAGGGATTGAGTGAAGAGGATAAAAAAAGTTATGAGATCGACGTAGATGGGGCTAAAAAGTATCGATTTACCTTGCAAATGCCCCCTTACATTACCTACATGACCTATGGCCAAAATCGTGAAATTCGCGAAAAACTCTACAAAGCCTATACGACAAAAGCCCCACAAAATGCGGCTATTATTGATGAATTGATGCAATTACGTCAAGAGATGTCTCATATCTTGGGGTTTGAAAATTATGCGGCGTATTCGCTGGCTCCTAAAATGGCAGAAAAAGAAGAAGCGGTCATCTCTTTTTTAGAAAAATTAGCCCATGCGGCCAAACCCATCGCCAAGCAAGAGTTAGCCACACTGCGAACGTTTGCAAAACAAGAAGATTTACAGAGTTATGATCTTGCATTTTATTCCGAAAAACTCAAAAAAGAGACCTATGATTTCGACCAAGATCTCTATCGTCCCTATTTTGAACAACACTCTGTGGTAGCGGGACTTTTTAAATTTTTAAATCTTCTTTTTGGTATTCGCTTTGAAAAGGTTGAAGTACCACTTTGGGATGAAAAAGCCAGTGCTTATAATGTCATGGTCGGGGATAAACTCACGGCGCGTTTGTATTTGGATTTGGAGTCACGCCAAGGTAAAAGCGGTGGCGCGTGGATGCACAACTGGCAGAGTCACTACAAAGAGGGTGGCACCGAACATCTCGCTTCTGCTTTCATCGTGTGTAACTTTCCTTCTTCTGAGAAATCGCCTTCCTTGTTGCGTCATGATGATGTCGTGACACTCTTTCATGAGATGGGTCATGCCTTGCATCATATGCTCTCAAATGTCTCAGAAGTGGGCGTGAGTGGTATTAGTGGGGTTGAGTGGGATGCGGTCGAGTTTCCGTCACAATTTTTGGAAAATTTTGCATACGAACCTAAAGTCTTGAAAATTTTTGCCGCACATTACAAAAGCGGAGAAATCCTCAGTGATGCGATGATTGATAAAATTGTAGCGGTCAAAAACTTCCAATCAGCATTGGGCATCTTGCGACAAGTCGAGTTTTCACTTTTTGATTTTAAATTGCATCAAAAACTTCACCAAGGTCAAGAGGTACAAGATTTACTTAATCAAGTAAGAGCGGAAAATTCACTGATTCAGCCACCTGCTTATAATAAATTTCAAAATGGTTTCTCGCACATCTTTGCAGGAGGTTATGCGGCAGGGTATTACAGCTACAAGTGGGCAGAAGTGCTCAGTGCCGATGCCTTCTTTGCAATCGTAGATCAGGGAATTTTTAATACAAAATTTGGTAAAGATTATCTCAATATTGTCTTAGCGCAAGGTGGAAGCAGAAGTATGAAAGCCTTGTATAAAGAGTTAAAAGGTGCGGATGCAAAAGTAGAAAGTTTGCTTCGCTTGAGTGGATTAACATCAAAATCGGAGGCATCATGAAAATACCTATGGACAATGTGTTTGCTTTGGCGGTGGATGTGCAGGAGAAACTTTTTCCGCACATCAACAACCATGAAATTTTATTGGAAAATATGCTCAAACTCATCAAAGGGTTGAAGCTTTTGGAAGTGGATTTTGTACTAAATGAGCAGTATCCTAAGGGGATTGGACATACGATTGCACCTATCAAAGAATTATTGCAAAATGATGTGGCTCATGAAAAGGTGACCTTTAGTTGTTGCCAAACTGAAGAGACGATGGATTTGATTAAAAAAGAAGGTCGGAAGTTTGTCATCGTATTTGGTATTGAAGCGCACGTTTGTGTTTTGCAAACCGTACTTGATTTGATTGATGCGCGATTGGTGCCTATTTTGGTCACCGATTGTATTGGCTCACGCAAGGAAAATGATAAAAATGTAGCAATTTCACGAATGATGCAAGCAGGCGCCATCCCTACGACCTATGAATCGTTACTTTTTGAACTCTGCGGTAGTGCAAAACACTCCGCTTTTAGGGCAATAAGCGCATTGATTAAATAAGCTTGATTTAAATCAAGAATCTTGAGTGAAATCTAATATATAATTCCTAAAAACAAATAGGAGTTAGTATGTCGGATTTAACAGTACAGCGACCTGAAGATGCCCAAATTATCACAGTAGAAGGGAGTAGTGTCCCTTTTTATCAGTTCCAAGTCAATGGAGTGACGTATATCGAGTTTGATACTTCACGTTGCGGTCCTCCTGAGCCTATGGTCAATGCCATGTTGGCGGTGGGATTGATTAAAGATGCCAAGACTAAAGTTATCATGATCAATCACAAAAGCCCTGCGGGTTTGTTGCCGAAGATTCGTGAAAATTTTGATATTCAAGAGAGCACACTAGAAGATGGCAGGGTCAAACTTGTCTTCTCTTATATTGAGGGTGCGAGCGAGCAAGCTGACCTTAGTGACAAAACGTGTGATGGTTAAATCATGGCAAAAAATTTAGCCACAGAGATGGCGCCCCCTTTTGTACTGGTGGCACATTATTTTATCGCGGGGGCTTTTTTTTATGCACTGAGTGCTTTTATCTTGCCCTTTTTTGCGAATGATATTAGTGGGTATTTTCTCTCCACATCCATCGCCTCACTGATACATCTGTATCTGCTAGGTTTTGTCATGATGGTAATCTTTGGCGCGATGTATCAATTGATTCCCGTTGTATTGGAAATCCCAATATTCTCCAAAGACTTTGCCTATGTTCAGTTTTATATCTTCATAGGGGGTATTATTCTCTTTGTGTTGGGGCTTTTTGATACCAATTTTATCGCTATGATGCCTTATGGCGCTTTGATGATGTATCTCTCGATGTTGATTTTCGTCGTGAATATCATGATGACGTATAAGGAGCTCAAACGCTGGGATATTGTCGCGAAATTTATCTTTGTCTCCAATATCTTTTTGTTTGTGGGGGTGAGCATTGGATTGGTGATTGCTTTAAATCTGATTTATGGATTTTATCCAGATATTGAAAACCTTGTACGCATGCATGTGGGTGCGACGATTTTTGGATATGTATTGATGACGATTATGGGAGTGGGGATGATTCTTCTACCGATGTTTTCACTCTCTCATGGCTTTAAACAACGTGCGATTGAAATCGCCTTTTATACCATTATCCTAGGGTTAGTGTTGTTATTATTAGGAGCAACATTGCAGTTTGAGACATTAGAATTACTCGGATCATTTTTTGTGATGGTCTCTGTATTTTTAGCATTGTATCAAATGTGGCTGATTTTTAGTACAAGAATTCGCAAACAAAATGACTTTTGGGCCAAGAATATGATTGCTTCATTTGTGGCATTATTACTCACTTTTGTGATTTTAATCACGGCCATTGTAACCCAAAGTGCTACGCTCTATCTGGCGTTTGGATTTACGCTATTTTTTGGATTTTTTACCTTTTTTATTGTGGGACATATCTATAAAATTTTGCCCTTTTTGGTCTGGTATCAGCGCTATTCCCCTCTTGTGGGTAAAATCAAAGTGCCCATGCTGGGCGAGATGATAAAAGAGAAGATTGCCGATGTGCAATTTTGGGTCACGCTCTTGGGATTTTTGGTGAGTTTGATGGCGATTTTATTCTCCATTCCATTGGCATTTCAAATCGGAGCTACGATTATGGGAGTGGGAACCCTTTTGGTGATATATAATATCTATTTTACATTAAATTATAAAGTTAATTTAGGAGTTCAAGATGGTGAGTGAAGAAAATGTGTATGATGCAATTAAAACAGTTATCGACCCTGAAGTGGGATTTGATATCTACTCTTTGGGTTTGATTTATGGCGTGCGCGTAGAGGATGACCATGCGCATGTCACGATGACACTCTCGACACGAGGATGTCCTTTGCATGAGATGATGAAACAGTGGACAAAAGAGGCCGTTGAGCGCATTGATGGCATCAGTAGTTGTGACGTTGAGATTGTATGGGAGCCGGCGTGGAATATCACGATGGCAAGTGATGAAGTAAAAAAAGCATTGGGGGCAATATGAAAGATATGAGCGCATTTCCTAAATTTTTTGATGAGGTACCAAGTATTACTACTTTTGATCCTTTGGCATTGACACTCGGTACCGTGAGCGATGGTATTATTGTATTTAATTATCGACAAATCGTCAAAGCCGCCGGACACAGTTGTCCCACGGTTGCAGGCGCTTATATCATGACACTCAAAGCCTTAGATGCTCTGTATCCTGATAGCAATCCCATTCGAGGCGAGATTAAAGTAGAATTTAAAGAGGATGAAAAAGAGGGCGTCGCCGGTGTGATTGGCAATGTCATAAGCAATATCACAGCAGCGACCCAAAAGAGTGGGTTTAAAGGATTAAATGGCAGATTTGCACGACACTCTTTGATGTTTTTCAATGCGCCGATTCAATCAAGTGCGCGTTTTACGAGGTTGGATACACAAAAAAGTGTCGATGTGTTTTATAATCCCAATGTCGTGCCACCGAGTAAAGCCCTGCAAGAGTTGATGTTGCTTGTTGTGAATCAAAAAGCAAATGAAGCACAGATAAAAGAGTTTGGTACCTTGTGGCAAGAGAGAGTCAAACGCATTTTGATTGACAATTTTAATAATGAGGCATTGATAAAAGTACGCTAATCTTTTGGTATAATATGGCAAAAAAGAGTAGTAATGTTTACAGGACTTATCAGAGAATTTGCAACCGTTATTAGTTATCAAAACAGTGTATTGACGCTAAAAGCCAATTATAAACCCAATATTGGAGATAGCATTGCTGTTAATGGCGTCTGTTTGACCGTGATTTCCATCGGCAATCAAACCTTCTCAGTTGAACTCTCCAACGAAACCAGAGGGGTGATGGCCGTAGAAAACCTCAAAGGACGTGTTCACATCGAGCCGGCTATGAAGCTTGATGAACGCTTAGAGGGACATATCGTGCAAGGGCATGTTGATTGTGTGGGTGTGATTGAATCGATTCACAAAAATCAAAATGCGACCGATTTTTATATCACGTATCCCAAAGAGTTTGCACCCTATATTGCACCCAAAGGCAGTATCGCGATTGATGGGGTGAGTTTGACCATCAATGAGGTCAATGATGCGCGTTTTAGACTCACCATTATCCCCCACACCTTCAGCCAAACGCTCTTTGGCGAATACAAAGTCGGCACTCATGTCAACATCGAAACCGATATGTTTGCCCGCTATATCTACCACATGATTCATGCCAAAAAGAGTCTCAGCTGGGATGATGTAGATCATATGATGGCGCGTTATTAGCGATGCGGTATTGTTTCACAGACCGCTTTGGCGGCAGGAGCGAGGGGCGTTATGAGAGTTTTAATCTGGCGTTGCATGTTGGTGATGATCCCCTCATCGTAGCGCAAAATCGCGCACTCTTATCTCAAAAAATAGCTTGTGAAAATCTTGTGTTTATGGAACAAGTTCATGGTGATAGTATCTCAATCGTTCGGGATGTCTCTTCTCCTAAAATACGTAGATGCGATGCTTTGATTACCAATTTACCCGATGTTGCTTTGTGCGTGATGGTGGCAGATTGTATTCCTGTTCTGTTACACGATAGCCATACACAAGCTATCGCGGCCATACATGCAGGGCGCAATGGTGTGGCGAAAAAGATTGTCAACAAAACAATACAAGCAATGCAAGAGACCTATGGGAGTAGCCCTGAGGATATTCAAGTATTTTTAGGTCCAGCGATTGGGTCTTGTTGTTATGAAGTCAAAGAAGATGTCACCGCAGGATTTGAGGGATATGTGCGCCATCACGAAGGGCGTATTTACTTGGATATCATGCAAAAATGTTTGGATGATATGTGTGAGGGGGGCGTGAGCGCTCAACACATCAATAACGCTCAGATTTGTACCTGTTGTGAAGAGAATTATTTCTCCTACCGAAGAGACGGGGTGACGGGAAGATTTTGTGGAGCGATAGTTTTATGAATTTGTTTGACAATAGTGATGCGCCCCAAAATGGTGAGATTTTTGAAACCTTATTTGAGAGTAAAGAGGTGTTGATTGAGCGGATTATTAGTTCGGATAAACAAGAAAAAAAGCTTTACAAACAAGATCATGATGAGTGGGTCATGATCGCTCAAGGCGAAGCGCTTTTGCAATTGGAAAAAGAGCGAAAACGCCTCAAAAAAGGTGATTGGCTTCTCATAAAACAAGGCATCAGGCATCAAGTATTAGAGACAACAAAAGGCACACTGTGGTTGTGTGTGCATCTGAAACATCATGATAAATAAAAAACAGATTATCAAACACTATCTACAAGAAACAGAGGCCACGCATACTTGTGACAATGAGACGACTCTGAAAATTGCACAAATTGCTGCACGATATCATATTCCATTTTTTGAAAACGAAGCGTTAAGGGCACGTTTGTTAAATTGTGACGCGGTGGATAAACTGTCTCAAAATGAACGCCAAACCATCACGATGTTGTTGAAATTTTTTGTTCATATCGAAAAAGAGGCGCAGCTCAGCAAATAAAGATAGAATATGCTGAGCTGCTAGAGGTTAGAGTTTTTGGTAAATCTCACCGATTCTGTGTGTAGCCGTCTCTTTGAATTTATCGCTTTGTTCTTGCATCCCGTTTTCAAACGCTTCATCTAAGTTTTCAATGCCTTTATTTTCGGCATAATCTCGAATATCTTGAGAGATTTTCATCGAGCAAAATTTTGGTCCGCACATCGAACAAAAGTGAGCGATTTTGGCACCTTCTGTGGGCAACTCTTCATCATGAAAGGCAAGTGCGCGTTCTGGATCAAAACCGATGTTAAATTGATCAAACCATCGAAACTCAAATCGTGCTTTACTCATGGCATTATCTCGTATTTGTGCTCCCGCAAAGCCTTTAGCAAGATCTGCGGCATGCGCGGCGATTTTATAAGTGATGATTCCCTCTTTGACATCATCTTTATCAGGCAATCCCAAATGCTCTTTGGGCGTGACATAACACAACATTGCAGTACCATACCAGCCAATTTGTGCTGCTCCGATGGCCGAAGTAATATGATCATATCCTGGCGCAATATCGGTCGTGAGGGGCCCGAGTGTATAAAAAGGCGCTTGCATGCAATCTTGCAACTCTTTTTCCATATTTTCTTTAATCTTTTGCATCGGAACATGGCCGGGACCTTCTATCATGACTTGCACATCATGATCCCATGCGATTTTCGTGAGTTCCCCCAGTGTTTCAAGTTCTGCAAATTGGGCATCATCGTTGGCATCATAGATAGATCCCGGTCGCAAACCATCACCTAGTGAAAAGGCCACATCATAGGCTTTCATGATCTCACACATCTCTTCAAAATGCTCATACAAAAAGCTCTCTTTGTGATGATGTAGACACCATTTTGCCATGATAGAACCCCCACGAGAGACGATTCCTGTCAATCTTTTGGCGCTTAGGGGAATGTAAGCTAAGCGCACACCAGCGTGAATGGTAAAATAATCCACTCCCTGTTCGGCTTGTTCGATAAGTGTATCTCTGAAGATTTCCCACGTAAGGTTTTCAGCAACCCCATGCACTTTTTCAAGCGCTTGATAAATCGGCACCGTACCGATGGGCACCGCACAATTGCGGATAATCCACTCTCTGGTTTCGTGAATATTAGCACCCGTTGAGAGATCCATCACGGTATCGGCACCCCAACGCGTCGCCCAAATCATCTTCTCCACTTCTTCTTCGATAGACGATGACGTGGCAGAGTTACCGATATTGGCATTGATTTTAACCCTAAAATTTCGTCCGATAATCATCGGCTCACTCTCAGGATGATTGATATTTGCAGGCAGTACAGCTCTACCGCTAGCGATTTCATCGCGGACAAATTCGGGTGTATAAAATTCTGGTAAATTGGCACCAAAATGCTCGCCTTGATGTTGCTTATAAAGATGGCCACTTTGTTTCATCTCTTCGATTTTACAATTTTCTCGAATGGCGACAAATTCCATCTCTGGGGTGATAATTCCCGCTTTTGCGTAGTGCATTTGTGTGATATTTCGACCTTTTTGGGCGCGTTTTGGTTTGGGAATATTGGGAAATCTTAGAGTATCAAGCGCGGTATCTTGATGACGCGTGTGCCAATAAGATGAGCTAAAGTCTGTGAGTGGTTCACTGTCATGTCGCGCATTAATCCAAGGCGCACGTAGTGGATTTAAACCGCGATGCAAATCAATGGTGGCATTAGGGTCGGTATAAGGACCGGTGGTATCATAGACATAAAGTGGTGGATTTTCCTCCTTTTTGCCATCACTTGAGAGTGTGGGACTTAAGGTAATCTTGCGCATTGGCACCAAAATATCAGGGCTACTACCCTGGTCATAAACTTTTTGGGAATTGGGAAGGTTTTGGATTGTGGATGTTTTCATCTCTTTGAGATGTTCTAATGTTGCACTCATGTAGTATTCTCCTTTTCCTACGCTGGCATTATCCAGATCAGGTGCATGATGTCATGTGAGTTCGTGGCATCATGTGTTGAGGGTATTTCTCAGCCAAATTAAATTAGCACCCCTAAGACAGTTTTGACAATAATAAAAGGTGGATTGTAACAAGCATTAGTATAAAAAGGACTTAAAAAGGTAATTATCGCGTGACAAATAGATAAAACGGTTTGTTATTTAAAAGCATATTGATGATGATGCCATTGTCGTTTTTAATTTCAGCAAGGGTTTGTTTGAGTGTCGTAAACGTGATGGGGATTTCAAATAAAATATTAATATGCCGTTTAGATAAAGCACTTTTCGTACTTCCGGTGATGATATTACAAAGTTCTCCGATACCATCTTTGAGTGTTTCAACATCATTAGAATTGATAGTTTCTTTTAAGAAGGCCATCAACGTAATCCAAGCATTTTCTTTGGGAAAGATGAGCACAAACGTGCCTTCTAAGTCACCTCGAAACTTCATGATAGAATACACATATTGATCGGGCTTGAGGTCTTTTTCTAGTGAGCCTACGGCGTGAGATGATTTGAATGTGCTAAGTTCTGTGACGGTTTCTAGTGCATTGACAGCGGACTCCATAAAAAAAGGCAACGCACTAATAAGTTTTTTGGAGAGTTTTAAAAGATTGGTATTGCTATGTTTTTCAAGATCTAGATTCAATGCAGATTGAGTGACGACAATCTGATAATGTTTGAGATTGGTGAGTTTATCAGGCTCTGATGCATCATGAGTTGTAATGATGAAGTTCTCAAAGAGAGAAAGTTTCAATGAGAGATTTCGAGCATTTTCTGCATCACGGTCACAAATTAATACTTGAGAATTTTTTTTGTAAGAGTAGGGTTTGAGATAGAGTCTGGCTATGTCAAAAGTTTTAAATAATTTGACCAGAGTCTTTTTGCTAAGAGGTTTTAAAATCTCATACATCGTCTCATCATAGTGAATCAAAGCGATAACAATCGTGTATTCTTTGGATAAAAGATTCAAAGCTTTTACGAGGAGTGCGAGGCTTTCATAATGGTCCAGTGTGCTTGCTGATTTCAATGAAACTAAAATATTCTCAGGTTTTTCTTCTTCATCTATGGATTTGATATAAGTGGTAATAGAGCGTACCAGCAAAGCGTTTTGGCTTTTTTTAATCACCCCTTTGTATTCGAAGATAACAAGACCCATATTTATGTAATTTTCCAACAAGTACCTCAGATGTATAATATGAATTTAAAATTTCAAAGTGTTGTCATTCTCAAGATTAGGAGAAGGCTTCCCGATATAATAACCTTGTGCAAAGTCAACGCCCATCTCTTTGATTATATCAAAAATTTCTTTAGAATGGACATACTCTGCAATGGTTTTTGCTCCAAGCTTTTTAGAAAAGTCGACGATTGTTTGCGTGATAATCTTCATATCTTCGTTTTTATCTATATTTTTAATCAAGCCTCCATCTATTTTGATGTAATCAGGCTGCAGTTTGACCAATCGTTCAAAGTTTGAATAGCCACTTCCAAAATCATCAATGGCAATCTTCGCTCCATAAGATTTTGCTTTTTCTATAAACTTCAAAACGGTTGCATAGTTGTGAATACCTTCGCTCTCTAAAATTTCAAAAACGACACACGAACCTATGGTATATTCATTCATCTTATTAAAGATGAAATCTATCGTGTGAGCATTGGATACATCTAAAAAGGAGAGGTTGATTGAGAATTCATTGGATGAAAATCGAAACGCATCAAAGGCTTTGCCAATGATGTCACGTGAGAGTGTGGGATAGAGTTTTGAATGTTTGGCAATATCCAAAAATTCATAAGGTAAATGGACCGAGCCATCCTCTTTTTTGATGCGTATGAGCGTTTCATATTTATCAATTTTTTTATTTTTAATATCAAATATAGGCTGGAAATAAGGGACGATGCCATTGTGTGATAAAGATTTTTTGATGATATTGATAATCTTGACATTTTGTAAATATTCTTCATCCTTGTTGCTTGCAATGTCATAAATCCAGAAAGCTTTCTGCTCTTTTTTGGCTACTTTGTATGCGATAGATGCAAACTTTAACAGGTCTGTTTTACTCTGTACCGCACCGATAGTAAAGGTGATATTGATGCCGATTCCTGAGCAGACGAGTCCTTCTTCTGAGATTTTTTTAGAGACATCATTCAGATAATTTTTGAGTGCGTCATTGTCGTAGTGTGCAGGGATAAAGATAGCAAAAACATCGGCTTCAAATTTATACAATTTTGCCAGTTTGCATGGCATATGCATTTTGAGCCAATGAGCCGTCGCTATCAGTACTTCATCACCAATTTGATTGCCATAGATACTGTTGATGGCTTGAAATGAGTCGATATTAAAGAGCATCAATGTCATCTCTTGTTTATTGAGTAATGCAACCTTGTCTTCAATGAGTTGGACTCTATTGGGTAATTGTGTATGATTGTCACGGTACATCTTGGTGCGCACAAGTTGCTTGCTGATAGTGAGTTCTGTGAGATCATGAGCGACGAGTAAATATTCAGCCGCATCACCGATTTCGTTGGGGATGGGTTTGATAGTACACTTGATATGCGCATGATTGTTGTGTTTCGTCGTCAATGTAATCACGCCATCCCACGTTTGGTTTTGGCGTAATGTTTCATGTATTTCACTCACGACTTCGTTTTGTCCTTCTAAAAAACTATCTAATTTTTTCTGCAGACACTCCTCTTTGGTGCTGAGTGTTAATTGAGAAAAAGAACGATTGACGTATTTTATATGAAAATCAAGCCCTAATTTTGCGATAGAAGCACTGTTTTCAAAGACTTCCATGTATGCTTTATGTGCACTGTCATCAGGGGTTTTCAATATGATGGGTTTGGCGATTGTGGTGATAAAATCAAACAAGATTGCACACATGAGTGCAATAATAAGACCAATAGAAAGGGTTTCAAGAGCATTTTCAATGGAGATAAATAGACAAATAGCTAAGAGGATCAAAAAAGAATCAAAAAATAATTTAGTGGTCTTAGACATATTGATTTGCCTTATTCTATAGTATTGTAAACTTCTCATTACTTTATCACAATAGTATTGATAATTCTCTTAAGAAAGCCTATTGCTTCTATTCTCAAAGTCAATGAAGCAATTTTTAATATAAATTTGAGTATAATCCTTCTCTATTTCTCACACGCCAATCCTTTTAGGTTGCAGTTTCGGCTGTTGATGGGCGTGGAGGCTAAACCAAAATTTTACACAAAGGAGCGCTTCATGGTAGCCATGAAAGACTTATTAGAATGTGGTGTACACTTCGGACACCAAACAAGAAGATGGAATCCAAAAATGAAAAAATACATTTTTGGTGAAAGAAAAAATATCTATATTATAGATTTACAAAAAACCCTTCGTTTTTTCAGATATACTTATAATGTAGTCAAAGATGCAGCAGCAGAAGGTCAAACCATGCTGTTTGTCGGAACAAAAAAACAAGCCAGCCAAGCAGTGAAAGAATACGCTGAAAAATGTGGTATGCCATATGTTAATCACAGATGGTTGGGTGGAATGTTGACAAATTATCAAACCATCAAACAATCAATCAGAAAACTTGATATCATTGAAAAAATGGAAGAAGATGGACAAATAGAGTTATTGACGAAAAAAGAAGCGTTAATGTTGAAAAGAAAAAAAGCAAAACTATTAGATTATCTTGGCGGTATTAGAGAAATGAAAAATATCCCTGATATGATTTTTGTCATCGATACCGTAAAAGAAAAAATTGCAGTTCAAGAAGCAAGAAGACTTGGTATCAAAGTCGTTGCCCCGCTTGATACAAACTGTGACCCTGATTTGGTTGATTATCCAATTCCAGGTAATGATGACGCGATTCGTTCTGTGAGATTGTTCTGTAAAGAGATGAGTGAAGCGATGATTGAAGGACAAGAAATCAGAAATCAAGATGCGGCAAAAGAAGAAGAAATCGTTGTAAGCGAAGAAGAAAAAAATGAAGTCATCGAAGAAGCAGTGAATGATAAAGATGCTCAAGAAGTGACAGAAGAAGAAACTAGTGCTGAAAAAGATAACGAAGAGGTAAAATAATGGCTGAAATTACTGCAAAATTAGTAAAACAATTAAGAGACATGACCGGTGCAGGTATGATGGATTGCAAAAAAGCACTGACTGAGACTGAAGGTAATATTGATAATGCTGTTGATATTTTAAGAGAAAAAGGTCTGGGTAAAGCTGCGAAAAAATCAGATAGACTTGCTAGTGAGGGTTTGGTTAGTGTTGAAATCAATCCAAATCATAAAGAAGCAACTATCAGTGAAATCAACTCAGAAACCGATTTTGTTGCCAAAAATGAAAAATTTGTCAATTTCACTCAAAGTACTACTAAACATATTATGAATACACAAGTGAACACAACAGAAGAGTTGATGTCTACTACTGTAGATGGCGTGAAATTTGAAGAATATTTTAATTCACATATCGCAACAATCGGTGAAAACCTTGTATTGAGAAGATTTGCAACTCTAAAAGCCGGTGAGAGTGGTGTTGTTAATGGATACGTTCACTCAAATGGCCGTGTTGGTGTTTTATTGGCTGCGAAATGTGACAGCGAAAAAACAGCAGCAGCAAGTGCTGAATTTATTAGACAACTATGTATGCATGCAGCGGCGATGAAACCGATGTATCTTAGCTATACTGAACTAGATCCTGATTTCATCGAAAAAGAGACAATTGCTTTAAAGGCGGACATCGAAAAAGAGAATGAAGAACTTCATAGATTAAAAAAACCTTTGAAAAAAGTGCCACTTTATGGTAGCCAATTGCAATTGAGCGATGCGGTTATGAAAGAAGCAAGAGCCAATATCGAAGCAACATTGAAAGAGCAAAATAAACCAGAAAAAATCTGGGATAAAATCATCCCAGGACAAATCGCACGATTTATTGCTGACAACACGATGTTGGATCAACAATTTACACTACTTAGCCAATTTTATGTTATGGATGACAAGAAAACAGTCGCTGAAGTTATCAGTGAAAAAGCTGCCGAATTAGGTGGTACGATTGAACTTGTTGATTACGTAAGATTTGAACTTGGTGAAGGTTTAGAGAAAAAAGATGCTGATTTCGCGGATGAAGTAGCAGAGCAATTAAAATAATTAACTAAAACAATAGACTGAGGGTGCGCCCTCAGTCCTCTTTTCTAAAAGGATATGCATGCCCCTTTTGGAGGTTCAAAATATTTCCCACTCTTTTGATTACCCACTTTTTGAAGATATCAATTTTTCTTTAATGCCTTCTGAATCAATGTCGATTACTGGTGTGAGCGGAAGTGGTAAATCTACACTTTTAAATATTTGCTCCACACTTCTCAAGCCCAATCATGGCACTGTCAAACTTTTTGACCAAGATATTTACAATCTTCCCACCAAAGAACTTATCGCCCTAAGACGAAAAAAATTGGGTATAATATTTCAATCTCATTATCTTTTTAAAGGTTTCAACGCATTTGAAAATATTGAGTTATCTACTTTGATGGTGGATGCAAAGATTGATGAGGAATTACTCGAGAGATTTCAAATCAAAAAAGCAATTCATCAAAAGGTTGGTGAATTATCTGGCGGACAACAACAGCGGGTTTCAATCGCAAGAGTTTTGTCAAAAAAACCACGTATTATCTTTGCAGATGAACCCACGGGCAATTTAGACCATAAAACGGCTTCTGAAGTGATGGATATCTTGTTTGATTACATCAAAATGGTCGATGGCGTGTTGTTGATGGTGACACATGATGATGATTTGGCACAGAAATGTAAATTTCATAAACATCTGAATCAAGAAGGATTACTCTGAGGTACGAATGCAATCGTTACTAGAATTTATTAATCAAAATCAAGTGATTTTGTTCTTGCTTTTGTTTGCTCGAATTTCTGGATTATTTGCCTTTTTTCCCTTCTTTTCACATATGACTATTCCGACTGCGGCTAAGACAGCTTTGGTCATTTTCATGGTCATTTTCTTATTTCCTTTTGCGACGATGCCTCACATGGAAATCAATATGTACACCGTCGCACTTGCTATTGTGAGTGAGCTGTTTATGGGCTTGATTGCGGGTTTGATTCTCAATCTTATATTTGCGATGCTCCAGATGGCAGGAATGCAGATTTCGTTTGTTATGGGTTTTACGATGGCCAGTGTCATTGACCCCCAATCCAATGTATCAACGCCTATTATTTCCCAAATCTTGACACTCATCGGATTGATGGTGCTATTAGCCCTCAATGCTCACCATCTCATGATTGTATTTATGGTCAAATCCTTACACATGCTTCCCTTAGGACAATTCTATCCTGGCGGTGCGTTGTGGGAGTATTTATTAAAATCAATGTCCAGCCTCTTTGTTTATGGTTTTATCCTCTCCTTTCCTATCGTGGGACTCTCATTGCTTTCGGATTTGGTTTTTGGGATGCTCATGAAAACCATGCCACAGTTTAATCTTTTGGTTGTGGGATTTCCTATTAAGATTATGGTTGCTTTTGTGGTATTGATTGCCGTACTTTCCCCGATTATGTTTATCTTTTCACGAGAATTTACCAAAGCGCTCAATCACCTTTCTTTGCTGTTTTGACCCACATATCGGGCATAAGCTTAAACAATATTTAAAGAAGATTCCTATACTATTGTTTTACACGAATTGGGCGAATGTTCATGGAAGGTCAATCAATGCAAGATATTAATATTTCAAATCTTTGTTTTTTAGATGACATCTACGCGACACTAGATGAGTCTGGCAAAATTTTAGAGATATCTCCTTCAATCTTTCATTTACTTGGATATCGCCAAGATGAGCTTATTGGAACAAAACTCGAGAAATTGTGCGCCCATCCACAATGCTTTCAATCGCAGATTAATAAAAAAGATAAGATTTTTGATGATGTGATGCTTGATCTCACTCTATGGCACAAAGGTGGAGTCGAGGTTTTGGTCTCGGCACATTTGCATTTTCTTAAAGATCATGAGGAGCACGTTCGCGGTTATACTTTGTTGATTAAAGTCATAGGCGGGGAACGCGATGTCAAAGACCGCCTTATTAATAGTGAAAAACGATATCGAACGATTTTTGAAAATTCACCCAGTGGTATTATCTATTTTGACTCCAATGGCATCATTATCGAGAGTAATAAGCCTGCATTAAAGACCTTTGGCGTCACCAAAAAACAATTTATCGGTTTTGATTTGTTAAAACAATTAAAAGACGAACACCTCAAAAATGCCGTAAAAAAAAGTCTCAAAGAGGGCAAGGCTCATTACAAAGGTTTGTATCATACGGTGATTAAGAAAAAAACAATCTATCTGGAAGTCTTTTTTAATGCCATTTTGGATGAAGAGGGAAAGATTACCTCTGTGACGGCGTCATTGGAAGATCAGACCATCAAAACAAAAGCACTCTTGAATTTGGAAAAATCGCGCGAAGAGTGGAAATCTATCATTGACAATATGCAAGATATTTTTTTGCAAACGGACAAAGAGGGAAAAATCATTAAAGTCTCCCCTTCTATCAAAAACGTCACAGGCTATGACGTCGATGAAGTACTTGGCAAGAATATTGACGCTTTTTATTATGATGTAACAGCAGCACGAGAACAAAAAGAAGCCTATCTACAAAAATTAGAACCCCTAAAAAATATAGAGATAGCCATTGTGCATAAAAATGGCTCAGTTCGGTATTTTGACACCAATATCACACCGCGATTTGATTCTAATCATGAGTATGCCGGAAGTGATAATTTTGCAAAAGATATCACAGAGCTCAAATGTTCCCAAGAAAAGATTGAGCACATGGCACTTCATGATAGTTTGACAAATTTGCCCAATCGCGCGATGCTCTCAAGTATGCTAGCACACTCTATACAAGCGAGCAAGAGACGGAAAGAGAAGATTGCCGTTTTATTTTTAGATTTGGATAATTTCAAAAATATTAATGACAGTTTTGGGCATATCGAGGGAGATCGTGTTTTGATTATTGCAGCAGAACAGTTCAAAAAAATCCTAAGATTAGATGATATGGTTTACAGATTTGGTGGAGATGAGTTTGTCATCGTGTTAGAACATATCACCCAGGTACAAGATATTATCAATGTGGCTCAGAAAATCAATCATATTTTTGATGATCCCATACGTACGGATTCTCATGTTCACTATCTTGGTTGTAGCATTGGAATCGCTTTATATCCTGATGATGCTTTAACTACTGAAGATTTGATTAAAAATGCCGATGCCGCAGTTTATAAAGCTAAGATGGGAGGTAAAAATACCTATGAATTTTATAAAAAGGCATTGGGGCGTAAGATAGAAAAAGAAGAACATATTAAAAACCTACTTCGTAGTGCTATTGAAAAGAAAGAGTTTGAACTCTATTATCAACCTCAAATTTCTGTAAAAACTTCAAAAATTGTGGGATTGGAAGCACTGATTCGTTGGAGCAGTCCAGAGTTAGGATTTACTAAGCCAACAGATTTTATTGCGATAGCTGAGAAGATGCAGCTGGTCATTCCGCTGGGGCGATGGGTACTTGAAACTGCGTGTAAACAAGTGAAAAAATGGCACGATATGGGGATTTATAGTGGTAATATCGGTATTAATATCTCCAATGTTCAAATTACCAACGACAATCTTAGTGCGCTGTTGCATCAGGTATTGCAAGCGAGTGGATTGGAGACAAAGTATGTGAATTTGGAGATTACTGAGTCTATTTTGATGAATTATTGGAAGAGTAATATTGGATTTCTTGATAAGATTAAAAACCTTGGTGTGAATGTCGCGATTGATGATTTTGGGAGAGGATTCTCTTCTTTGCATTATCTTCGACAGAATCTTGTGAATCAATGGAAAATCGACCAATCATTCATCGAAGGAATACCTCATGATAGTAATGCGTGTGCCATCGTCAAGACCATGATCGCATTGGCAAAAAATCTCCATAATAAAAGCATTGCAGTGGGAGTTGAGACAGAGGCACAACTCAATTATCTGAGGGAAAATGGCTGTGATATTGTACAAGGATACTATTACAGTGAGCCTCTTTGCGTTGCTGAGATGGAACAATATTTTAAAAATAATTTTTAGATATTAATGCAATCATAATCAAGATTATAATAAAATGGTACCAAATTATAAAGGAGTTATTGTGCACCTTCTTCTGATAAATAACAATCCGGCTGTCTCAAAGCTTATTAATCTCAGTGCTGAGAAACTGGGTTATGAGATTGACGAGATAAGTGATGATAGTGTAGATTTGGAAAAATCTTTTGATATTACCATAACAGACAGTGATTCAGTGGATGAGAGTTCATTTTTGTTACTAAAAGAGAGTGGTAGTTTAGGAAAAGTGGTCTACATTGGTTCACGTGGCATCGAAAAACCGGAATTTGCAGATTATATGCTCTATAAGCCTTTTTTACCGACAGATTTTGTTGAATTATTAAAACAGATTGGCAAAACAATAGAAGATGAGACGGGTGATACGACTGCGCAAGAAGATGTCATTGATGATTTTCCTGTGGAAGCTTATGTTGATGATTCAGAAATGACAGAACCAAAAGAGATGGAAGATGCCAAGGAGGGATTGGATTTAGATGATTTAGATATCATTGCTTCAGTTCCCAATGAATTGTTGAAATTTGACGATGATTTGCACCCTTATGAAGAGGATGATTTAGATACCCAAGACGTAGAAGAAAATTATAAAATAGAGGATGAAACGATAGAAGCCATCAATCAAGATTACCAAGAAGATACCACGCCTGCTCCTTCTATCTTAGATCGCGACGATGTGGATCAGGTCAAACAATTGTTAGAAGATGAAGAAACCTTTCAAAATGATGAAGTATTAGAGACAGAAGATGAGGATGAGGGCATTCAAATTGCTCAGATGGATGAGGATGTAGATGAGGATGACTCACTAAAATTTGAAGAAGATGATGAATCTGAATCGATGTTTGATTTCGAAAATACTGATGCAGAATCACCTCTTGAATTTGAAGAAGAATTGCCAGAATTATCACTGCCTAATACCGAAGAAAGCGCTGAGAAAAATAGTATCGATGATTTGAGCGAAGAGGATTTGGCTGGCATCTTTGAAGAAGATTTAAAACAAGCACAAGCGTCACTTCAAACAGCGATTATGGATGATGTGAAAAAAGTTTTGGGCAAAGAAGAGCTCAAAGCAGCGCTGAAAGACTTCAAAGTCAATATTTCGATTTCAATTGATGAGTTATAGTATATGAAGGGTAGTATTTTGGTGATATCTGGACCTAGTGGTTCAGGAAAAAGCTCTTTGATGCATGAGATGATGAAGCGCATCGATAATACCTATTTCTCTATTTCAACGACGACACGTGAAAAACGCGCGGGCGAAGTGGAGGGGAAAGATTACTTTTTTATTGGGAAAGAACAGTTTAAACAAGATATCGAAAACGGTAACTTCCTTGAATGGGCGCATGTTCACAATAATTATTACGGCACCAGTTTGAAACCCATATTGCGAGAATTGAAAAATGGTAAATTGGTCATCTTTGATATTGATGTTCAGGGACATAAAATTGCCCAAGAGAAATTTGGTAATATTATCACCTCAGTCTTTTTAACGACTCCAAATCAAGAGATTTTGAAGGAGCGATTGATTCAGCGAGGTACTGATACCAAAGAAACAATTGAGCGAAGATTAAACAATGCCATTTCAGAGATGACGCGAATCAAAGAGTATGATTATGTGCTGATTAACGGAGATTTTCAAAAAACTTTGGAAGCTTTGGTTTGTATCGCTCGCACGTCTCAATATAAAGTGGCCTCAATAAATGAAGAAGAATTCATATGTTCGTGGACAAATGAGTCAAATGTTTCTTCATTTAATTTTAATACGATATAATTCCATCGAGAATTAAAATACTCTTCTAATGCCTATGCAACAGAAGACAATACAAAGGAGTCAACATGGGTATGCCAAGTATGCCTGAATTATTAGTAGTTTTAGCGATAGTAGTGTTACTATTTGGCGCTAAAAAGATACCAGATCTTGCACAAGGTATGGGAAAAGGGATCAAAAACTTCAAGAAAGCTATGAGAGAAGAAGAAGCAGAAGAAGCAAAAATTGAAGAAGAGAAAAAAACTGCAGAAAAAACTGCAGAACAAACTAATGTAGAAGATCATACAAAAGCTTAAGGCTTAGAAATTTGAAAAAAAAAATCATAAACAGTATTCAAGATAAGTTAAACAGAGAGTTCTCTTTGGAGAAACCAAAGGACCTCTCTTTTGGACATTATGCTACACCTGTAGCATTTTCCCTTGCAAAAGAGTTTAGAAAATCCCCGATTCTTATCGCCGAAGAGTTGTGCCATCAGTTCGAAGAGTGTAGTATCTTTCACGAAGTTACGGCTGTGAAGGGTTACATTAACTTCAAATTGAGTGAGTCATTTTTGGATGAGTATGCCTCATGGGCCATAGCTCATGAAGAATTATTTGCCAAAGATGAGCATCATGAGACTATTCTATTGGAATTTGTGAGTGCCAACCCTACAGGCCCCCTTCACATCGGTCATGCTAGAGGTGCCGTCATAGGAGATGCCTTATGCAAAATCGGAAATCATCTCGGTTACAAGATTGATAGTGAGTATTATGTCAATGATGCGGGTAATCAGATACGATTGCTCGGACTTTCTATCTACCTCTCCGGTCGTGAACAGATTCTAAAACTAGAGACAACCTGGCCAGAAGAATTTTATCGGGGAGAATACATACAAGAGCTTGCCGTTCGTGCCAGTGAAGATTTTAGTCCTGACATCTTTAAAGATGAAAAAAATATCGAAATTCTTTCCGATTGGGGAAAAGAGATGATGTTGGATTTAATTCGTGAAAATCTAGCACAAGTGGGTATTACATTTGACTATTTTGTAAGTGAAAAATCGCTCTATTCAAAATGGGATGCGAGTTTTAAACGGTTACGTGATCATGATAAAACGTATGAAAAAGATGGTAAGGTTTGGATTAAATCCAGCGAACACGGTGATGAAAAAGATCGTGTTGTGGTGCGAGATGATGGCAGACCGACGTATCTTGCCGGTGATATTATCTATCATGATAACAAATTTCAACGCCAATATGATCGCTATATCAATATCTGGGGCGCTGATCACCACGGCTATATTGCACGGGTCAAAGCAGCGATTAATTTCTTGGGATATGATGAGACAAAGTTAGAGATTATTTTAGCGCAGATGGTCTCCTTACTAAAAGGCGGTGAGCCTTATAAGATGAGTAAGCGAAGCGGTAATTTTATTTTGATGAGTGATGTTGTTGATGAAATTGGCAAAGATGCTTTGCGGTTTGTGTTTTTGAGCAAAAAAGCCGATACACACCTTGAGTTTGATGTCGATATGCTCAAACAACAAGACAGCACCAATCCTATCTTTTATATCAATTATGCGCATGCAAGAATCAATCAAATTTTTGAAAAAAGTGGTAAAAAGGTCGAAGACATTTTATCGGTAAAACTAGAAAATTTAAGTGATGATGCGACCAATTTACTCTATAGTGCCTTGTTATTGCCTGAAGTTTTAGACGATGCTTTCACAAGCAGACAAGTACAACGCTTGAGTGATTATCTCAAGAGTCTAGCGGCAAGTTTGCATAAATTTTACAATGAAAATCGCGTGGTCGGTGAAATCAATGAAGACAAATATCTAAAAATATTTGCTATGGTAGCGTTGAGTCTTCGCGTGGGCCTTCGCTTGATGGGAATTGAAGCCAAAGATAAGATGTAGCAGGGCTACATCTTAATGGTCTTCTTGGTTGAGTTCTAACTCTCGATTGGTTAAGAACTCTTCGATATTATACTTTTCTCTATAAGCAGGGCTCATCAAGTGAACCAGAATATCTCCCATATCTAAAATCGCCCAATCACTGGATTCATCGATATTTAAAAAGATTTCTCCTTTATCTTTTAACTCCGTTTTGAGTGTTTCAAGCAAGGCTGCCCCATGGCGTTCTCCTAGTGTTGTTGCGATGACAACAGCATCGACGATATAGTCTTTGTTGCTCATATCAAAAGTTTGAATACTTTCTGCTTTGTTGGTATCTAAAATGCTGACGATTCTTTCTATTCTTTTTTCCATTATGTTCCTTGTGTAATACTCTATAACTTCATTTCTTATCATTTTTGGTATAAAAGCCCCATCCATATGGGCCCGAAGTTTGGAGGAGCTTATCTTAGCATTTATATTCAATTTTTTCAAGTCCTTGGGATAAATCGTATCATCTCGTGATGCGACGACGAGCTCACAATGGGATTGTATCTTATCATGATCTCTCCATTGGTCAAATATTTTGTAGTTATCGGCTCCGATGATGAGATATATTTTGGAGATTTCATACGTTTTGAGTAAGTACTCAATCGTTTCTATCGTATAAACACGACGTTGTTGTTTGACTTCATAGTCACAAATTTTCACCTTTTGTTGCGTCTCAAAAAGCTGGGTAAGCCAAGTGATACGCTTGGTGGCTGGAGCTACAAAATCACATTTTAGCGGGTTGAGATAGGTAGGAATAACAAAAAGTGTGTCGATATCCAAATGGCGTAATGCCTCGTGTACAATCATCTCATGACCGATATGTGGCGGATCAAAACTCCCACCAAAAATCGCTATTTTCATATTCCCATCCCCTGTTTTTTGCTCATTATACCCCAGGAAGTACAAATTATTAATAAAGAGAGGCTAATGAATGATACCTCGAATCAAGATTGCATAATAAACCACTACTAAATTCAAAAAGAAGATGAGTAAAGAGGAGCCTCTAGAGATAAGGTTTTCTAATAAACTTCTTGCTTTTGTGTTGGTTTTCAGCGCGATATAAAAATGCAGTAAGGAAGCGATGATGATGAGTAACACAAACCACAACTTGATTCTTAATAAATCGACAATTTTACTGTGGTCTCCAATCGCTAGAGCATTGAGCAAGCCACTATCGTAAGCCAACCACGTACCACTGAGAAGCAAAATAATCAGTGCGACTATCTCAAAATATCCAAATATAGGCCCAATTACGGGGTAGATGGCATGTTGTTGTTCTTTGTCTCTTAATGTGATGCCTAAAACGAATAAAAAGATGGAGCCGCCAATCCATGCCATGGCGGCGATTAGGTGAATGTATAGTATCCAGTTCATGATAATCCTCATATATAATAGTGTGATTTTATGACAATTATGTTTAATTTATGTTGATTTATATTTTATTTGCAGTGTTGCGTTATAATTTTTCAACAGGTTGCAAATGATGGCACCTAGTACATTTCACCAAAGGATTACAATGGTAATAGTTTTGACCAAATTCCCAATTAAACTTGAGTTTAATGAGCAATATGCCGCCCATCTTAAAGATGCGGTGACAAAACATCAAGTAGAAGAACAACCCGGTTTCATAGAAATGAGACTGTTGGCACCCCAACACATGCCCCATGTCTCAGAAGCAAACAATTTTACAATAGAGACAACTTGGAAAGATATGAAAAGTTTCTTGGATTATACAAGAAGTGAAGCTTTTTCAAAATCTCATGAAAATATGCCACCAAAAGATTGGTTCAGTGGTCGCCCTGAAGTGGAAGTTTACGAAACCATAGAGTAGATTTTCTTCATGATATAAAATCAGTTCGAGGGCATCTATCTTATGGTAAAACGACTTCATCAAAATCACTACGAGTGTTTTTGATGGGTTTGTTTTGTTGCCCTCGAACTGTATAAACAAATGATATCTTAGGCTTATCAGTAGTATTTTTGTTGGCATGATGGAGTGTTTTGCAATGAAAAAGCACCACATCACCTTTTGAGAGATTGGTATGTGTTTTGGTTGCAATCAAGGCTTGATTTTGAGGATGTTCATCGACAAAATTACTCTGTGCATCAAAACGCTCTTTTTCAAAGTGGATGTGATGAGAACCAGGAATAAATTCTAAGAGTCCATTTTCCAAATATTCATCTCCTAAAGCCAACCAGACAGAGACGAGATTATCATTTTCATAATGCCAATACCTCGCATCTTGATGCCAAAAAGTTCGTGAACTGATTTGTGGCATTTTTGTCATGATAGAGTTGTGATGTGCCAGTACCAAGACCGGGGTATCCCTCAACAGCCCTTTTAAAATGTCTCGAATATTTTGATTTTTCATCCAAGTTCTAAAAATTTCTTCTCTAGCATAGACTTGACGCAAGCGACGCAGTGTTATTTGCGAAACTTTTTGTTGTAGATACTCTTGCTCACTCTCTATGGGTGCTGTTTTGTTAGCAAGGTGAGCATTGGCTTTGGCCAAGATATCATCACACAACTGGGCATCGGCAAAATGTTTAAGGACGAGAAATCCATCTTTGTTAAAGGTATCTATTTGAGTTTGTGTTAATGTCATCATCTCTCTTATCAATAATTTCGCGTCATTTTACTATGAATTGCGTTAAAAAACCATAGATAGAAAAGAAAATGACGCGAGATATGATACCTTTTTAGGTTTATTGGTTTAATGTCCCTTTGATTTGTGCGACCCAACGATCAATTCTCTCATCGGTGAGCTCTTCTTGATTATCTTCATCTAGTGCTAATCCGACAAATTTTCCATCGATAATCGCTGTGGAGTCATCATAGTCATAATCACTGTCGATTTCAAATTCTCCGATGATTTTTGCTCCCATGGCGGTGAGTTTTTCATACAATAATCCCATCGCATCGACAAAAGTATCACCGTATCCCTCTTGGTCACCGAGTCCAAAGAGTGCGACGGTTTTGCCACTGAAATCAATCGCGTTAAAGGCATCAATATGATCATCCCAATCGTTTGGCAAATCACCTTCACCCCAAGTAGCGATTCCCAATATCAGTGCATCGTACTCTTTCATTTTTTCGATGGGAGTCTCAGCAATGTCAAATATTTCTAAGTTGCCTAATTTTTCAGCGATTCGTTTGGCGATATCTTCTGTATGTCCGGTGTCGCTTCCATAAAATATTGCTGTTTTCATGAGTTATCCTTTCTTTTTTATTTCTTTATATAATGTTTTGCCTTAAAAATATATAAATAATAATCATTATCATTTAGCAATAAGAGACCAACAAGCAATCAACATGTTGTACGTCATACTTTAGGAACATTTCTCAGCAAAAAATGGAGTGATTTTTGGCACTATGTGGACTAATCAGATGAGATGTAGATTAGATGATGACTTCTGTGAGCGCACTCTCTCGGACTTTTTCAATCTTGAAACATTCATTGGCAATATTTCTAGGACTGATATCATGATACTTGGTGGTGACTTTTTGTATGGTTTTGAGTTCTTCTTTTGAGAATAAAGAGGCATCAAAACTCTCTTCCATTTTGATAAATTCAAGTGCGATGTGATTGCGTTTTGCTATCAATTCAATATCCAAAAAATTGAGTAATTCTTGTATTAAAAAGAGTCTTGGGTCTTCTTCGTCCAAATCTTCTTCATTAGCAATAATATCAAATAATTCTGCCAAGACTACCGGTTCGGGTTGTCGGGCGGCTTTGATATAAGTCTCACCAAAAATCTTTTCGCCACAGTGTGTCATGTGGTTGTAATCCATCAAAAAAAGTAGTATTGAGAGTTTTTTATCATTGAGATATTGAACCTCTTCATCTAGTAAATATAAGATTACATGAGCTATTTTGGTTATATCAAGACGCATATCATTCCTTGTTTTTTATAGTATGAGATAGTAGCATTAAAAGATTAAAATATTGCTAATATCTCAAAAAAATCTATAAATTTTCACGATATGATTTAGATATTTTCTCTAATACTTTTTAATATCATGATATGATGCTCTTCTTGTCGTTGTATAAATTCGAGAAGATTTTTGAATTCGGCAAGTTGTGTTTTGTGTGCGATTTGTTCCATATATGCGACTTCGTCAATCTCATCTTGGATATTTTTATCCAGAAAATTAGCTAAATTACTAATCATATACTCTTTTTTATCGACGCATCGTGGTAACCGTAAGATTCCCAGAGAAGACATCAAAATAGCATAATACTTCATATGAGACATGGATTCATACATCAAATCGCTGAGAGATTCGGCAAATTTTTTATTATCGAGATGCGTGATGAGATAAAAGAAACTCAAAACACTCTGATACTCTTTATCCACCAAATCACCGAGGGCTTCTTGTACGAATGTGGCTTCTTGGATATCAATATTGTATTTTTTAGCGATATCTTCAGTAGTGGCGCAAAAGGAATCAAAGGCCTCAAAACCTTTGCTCTCTTGCAATTTTTCGATGCGATGTGCAAAGTGAATTTCATCACTAGCAAAGCGCTCATGATAACTCAAATCATCTGTATATGAAGTGCTGAGTGTTTGCAAATCTGTTTTGATTTGTGTTACAAAAATATTAAAATCATGATCAATAGGGGGGATATCCCGATTAAAGTCAAAAACTTGTGCATTGGTTTGGTAATCAAACTCTCGGTATTTTGTGAGCATAATATCTGCCAACCATTTTAGATGTCGAAATTCGACAGCCTCAAAGGTCTCAAACATCCTGACACTTTCTCCACTTTTCGCCATGACACTGGCATACATTAATTGTATCCATAGGATATGTTTTTTTGCAAAAATATTCTGTAACATCACATCTCCTTTATGAGCTTTCATTGATTATATCACAAGTTTGTTATTTTGAAGTCAAAATCAAGAATTCACAAGAGAGAGTCATTCTAAATGATATCAATATGAAACACATCAAATAGACAATGTTAGCGGCCTCACTTAAACTTTTATATATCTCATTTTTGCTAAAATTAGTCAGATTATACCAAAAGGAATAGAGATGTCACTAAAAATTGCCATCAACGGATTTGGAAGAATAGGACGATGTGTTGCGAGGATTATCGATACTCGTGATGATGTCGAGTTGGTTTGTGTTAATGATACAGCTGCTAGGGAGATGACCAAGCACTTGCTCAAGTATGATAGCGTACATAGTACCTTTGCTGGAGATGTAGAAATACTCGAAGATGATTATATGCAAATGGGTTCATCAAAAGTCAAAATGTTCTCAACAAGAGATCCCAAAGAGCTGAATTTTGCTGATTATGGTGTGGATGTTGTCTTAGAGTGTACGGGCGCATTTTTGACTAGAGAAAAAGCACAAGTTTTTATTGATAGTGGTATCAAAAGAGTGGTTATGTCTGCCCCTGCGAAGGATGATACACCGACTTTTGTGATGGGTGTTAATGAACAAAATTATGCAAATCAAGCGATTGTCTCCAACGCCAGTTGTACGACAAACTGTCTCGGACCGGTTGCAAAAATCATTGATGATGCCTTTGGTATTGACAAAGGTTTGATGACCACCGTACATGCCTATACCAATGGGCAAAGTTTAGTAGATGTCAAGCACAAAGACCCAAGACGTGCACGGGCTGCGGCTGTTAATATTATCCCAACCACTACCGGTGCGGCCAAAGCGATTGGCTTAGTATTGCCACAACTGCAAGGCAGACTTCACGGTCAAAGCGTGAGAGTCCCCGTCCCTAATGTCTCTATGGTCGATTTAAATGTGCTTGTGAAAAAAGAGACCAGTATTGAAGAGATTAATGCCCTCTTTAAAGAAAAAGCAGAAAATGAACTCCAAGGAATCCTCGGATATGATGTTGAGAAACGCGTCTCATCTGATTTTATGACATCAACCTATAGCTCTTTTGTTGCCGCCGATTTGACTCAGGTTATCTGTGGCAATATGGTTAAAGTGATGTCGTGGTACGACAATGAATGGGGCTATTCATCACGATTGATTGATATGGCTTTGCACGTAAGTAAATAAGGAAAATCTATGGTAAGATCCGTAAGAGATTTGGATATAGAGGGCAAAAAAGTTTTTATTCGATGTGATTTTAATGTTCCTTTGGATGAGTTTTTAAATATCACAGATGATAGAAGAATTATTTCAGCTATCCCTACAATTAAATATTGTTTAGATAATAATTGTGCTGTGATTTTAGCCAGTCACCTCAGAAGACCCGGTGGCGTCTATAACGAAAAATACTCCATGAAGACGGTCAAAAAAAGATTATCAAGACTCTTGGTTCCTGAAATCGAAATGGCCAATGATGTCGTAGGTCCTGATGCCGTCGAAAAAGCAAAAAATTTAAAATGCGGTGAAGTATTGCTTTTGGAAAATCTTAGATTTGATAAAGGTGAAACGAAAAATGATATTGTATTTGCCAAAAAACTGGCAAATTTAGCAGATTATTATATCAATGATGCCTTTGGTGTGTGTCACAGAGCGCATGCTTCTGTGGAAGCTATCACAGGTTTTTTTGATGAAGAGCACAGTGCTGCTGGCTTTTTACTTCAAAAAGAGATTGAATTTTCAAGAAATTTACTCAAAGCACCGGCACGACCTTTTGTCGCGGTTGTTGGTGGGAGTAAGGTCAGTGGGAAACTTCAAGCACTCAGAAATCTTTTACCACGCATCGATAAATTGATTATCGGTGGCGGGATGGCCTTTACGTTCTTAAAAGCACTCGATATTGATGTGGGAAATTCACTGCTTGAAGAGGATCTTATCCCTGAGGCGCACCATGTTTTGGCTGAGGCCAAGCGATTGGGAGTCAAACTCTATCTTCCTGTTGATGTTGTCGCAGCACAAGCGTGTTCTCAAGAATCAACGCTGAAGTTTGTCACAACACAAGAGATTCCTCCAGGATGGATGGGGCTGGATGTCGGACCGGCGACTTCACGACTTTTTAGAGAAGCACTCAATGATGCCCAAACGATTCTGTGGAATGGCCCGATGGGGGTTTTTGAAATTGAAAAATTCTCCAGAGGTAGTGTCAAAATGTCCCATACCATCGCTGAAGCACATGCGACAACAGTCATCGGTGGAGGTGATACGGCCGATGTGGTAGCACGTGCGGGTGATACCGATGAGATGACATTCATATCAACCGGTGGTGGTGCGAGTTTAGAATTGATAGAAGGCAAAGAATTACCGGGCGTTAAACCCCTTTATAGTAAGGAGATCGAGTGATTATTGCATCAAATTTCAAGACCAATCATACCCGAGAGAGTACGGCGGGGTTTGTTGATTTTATCAACAATCAAGACTCTTTTTGCGAAGTGAGAATTTTCCCTCCCTTTACAGCATTAGATACGTTTGAGCTCAGACCCAATATCCGACTGGGTGCCCAGAATTTTTATCCCGCTGATCGGGGTTCATTTACAGGAGAGATAGGGTATGAACAATTAGAAGAATTTGATATTGATTCTGTTTTGATTGGACATTCTGAACGACGCCATATCTTAGGAGAATCGCAAGAGTCTTTGTGTGGGAAATTTGATTTTGCCAAAGAAAAAGAGATGGAAATCATCTATTGTATTGGTGAGCCCATCGAAGTGAGAAAAGCAGGAATTGATGCGGTGATGTCGTACCTATGGGAACAATGTGTGGGTATCGATATTGATTATGAGGGATTGATTGTTGCGTATGAACCGGTTTGGGCGATTGGCACCGGTGTGGTGGCCAGTCTTGAAGAAATTGATGCGGTACTTAAAAATCTAAAGACCAAGATAAAAGCACCGATTTTATACGGTGGTAGTGTCAAAGTGGATAATACCGAAGCCATCTTGAGCTTAGAGCATTGTGATGGTGTTTTGGTGGGGACTGCGAGTTGGGAGCAAGAAAATTTTGCTCAAATGATAGAAATAGCTGATAATTTAACAAAGGATTAATATGTTGATGAAAGGGAAAAAAGGTTTGATTGTTGGAATTGCCAACAATAAATCGATAGCTTATGGTATTGCAAAAGCGTGTAAAGAACAAGGAGCAGAACTTGCTTTTACATTTTTAAATGAACAACTCAAAAAAAGAGTCGAACCCATAGCGAGTGAACTTGGAAGTGACAAAGTATATGAACTTGATGTCAATAATGATGCGCATTTGGATGCCTTGAGTGAATCACTACGTGCTGATTTTGGCGAGATCGATTTTATCGTACATTCTGTTGCCTTTGCCCCTCGCGAAGCATTGTCTCGTCCCTTTTTAGAAACGACACGAGATGCCTTTGATATTGCAATGGGTACCTCTGTGTATTCTTTGGTGGCCTTGACACGTGCGGTTATGCCGGTTTTGAAAGCGGGTGGATCTGTATTGACGCTCACCTATCTTGGCGGACCAAAATATATCCCACATTACAATGTTATGGGCGTTGCAAAAGCAGCACTTGAGTCCAGTGTCAGATACTTGGCTGTGGATTGTGCACGGGAGAAAAATGTCCGAGTCAATGCTATCAGTGCCGGACCGATTAAAACATTAGCTGCCAGTGGTATTGGTGATTTTAGAATGATTTTAAAATGGAATGAGCTCAATGCGCCCCTTAGAAAAAATGTGACTACTGATGAAGTGGGCAACAGCGGTATGTATTTGCTCAGCGATCTTGCTAGTGGCGTAACCGGAGAAGTTCATTATGTGGATGCTGGTTACAATATCATGGGTATGGGTATGGATGACACGGATGATGAAGGTCATACTGCTTTAGTTTGGGATTTAAATAAATAGATAATGATGACATTAGCACTCAAGCAGATTTCTTATATTGTGCTAATGCTTTTTATTATATCGATTATCTCATTTGGTGCCATTCATCTGGCACCAAACTCATTTTTTGCAAGTGGGGAACTAAACCCCAATATCACCCCCGAATCCATCGCACAATTAAAGCATGTTTATGGATTGGATAAGACGCTGAGTATGCAATTCATATCGTGGCTTAATGCGTTGATTCACCTCGATTTTGGTATCTCTTTTGCCAGTGGGAAATTGGTCAAAGATGAGATTCTCTCACGCATTTCCATCACCTTGATTATGAACATCATCAGTATGATTTTGGTTTTTATAATCTCTTTGTATTTGGGTATCAAATCAGCACTCAAACAAAGCAGTCGCTACGATGTTATGGTGAAAAATTTCTCTTTAGCCAGTTATGCCATGCCATCATTTTATTTGGCTTTGTTGTTGGTGATTCTCTTAGCCGTTCATTTCAAGATTTTCCCCATATCGGGACTGCATTCTCCTGTAAAGTTATCAGGCATGGATTATTATTTAGATATGGCCTGGCATTTGTGCTTACCTATTTTTGTGATGGTGTTTGGTGGTGTGGGAAGTTTGGTCATGTATGTGCGCAGTTTGAGTATCAATATTCTAAAGAGTGATTATATCTTTTTTGCGAAATCTCGAGGGTTGAGTCAAAAACAGATTCTTTGGCGCTATATCCTCCCCAATCTTTCGCCTTCTGTTGTCACAATTTTAGGACTCTCTTTGCCTGGATTGATTGGCGGGAGTGTGATTTTAGAATCTATCTTTTCGATTAACGGGATGGGATTGTTGTTTTTTCAAAGTGCATTAAGCAGAGATTATCCGGTGATTATGGGCATCTTGATTATTTCTGCTTTTTTGACACTTTTAGGTAATATTATAGCCGACTTAGTGCTCTTAAAAATCAATCCATTTTCAAATAGGAGATCATGATGAAATATATTTTAATGATAACAATGATGCTAATTTTTGCGGGTTGTGCGACGTGGAACGGTATCAAAGAGGATACGAAAGCGGGAGCAAATTGGACGAAAGAAAAAGTTCATGATGGCGCCTCTTACGTCGAGCAAAAAACAGAGTAACCCATAAAATCCCTCAGGTTTTACTGAGGGATTTACCAATAGCTTAACTGCCAAATAGATTTTTTAATGCGTTTGGATCTTTGACTTCACTTGCGCTTGATGTGCTTGAGCCATCTTTCTCTCGGAGTTCGATTTCATAGCCGGTGAGCATGGAGGTTAATCGGATATTGATACCATTTTTACCGATAGCTTTGGATTTTTGATCTGCTAGCAAGGTGACGACGGCTTTTTTGTCGCCGACGACTTTAACGCTGGAGATGATAGCCGGGCTAAGCGCTTTGGCGATAAAAATCTCTGGAATGCTAGAGTACTCAATGCAGTCGATATTTTCGCCGTGTAACTCTTTACTAATAGAATTAATGCGCACACCTCGCGTTCCTACCGTAGCTCCAACAGCATCAACATTTTGGTGGAGTGATGTGAGTGCTACTTTGGCACGCTCTCCGGGAATTCTTGCCGATGAGTTGATCTCGATCAGACCATCTTTGATTTCAGGGACTTCAAGTTGTAATAGGGCTTCCAAAAACTTTGGACTGGTTCTTGAGAGTTCGACCACAATCCCTTGTGAACGCTCAATAAAAACTTTTCTGATGACACTTTTTACGACATCGCCCACTTTAAATTTTTCACCTTTGATTCTGCTTTTTCGTGGAAGTATTGCACGGACTTCATCGATCTCAATATAAGTATTTTCTTCATTGTCGACTCTGACTACGGTGCCAAATACACGACGATTTATCATGTTTTTGTATTTATCAAATATCTTGGTTTCTAATAATCTTTGTATGTGAAATTCCAATTCTTTTTGTAAGGTGGCCGCTGCAGTTCTACCCAAATTATCAAGAGGCAATTCATAAGTTAATTCGTCATTGACTTCGATTTCTGGATCCACTTCTTTGGCTTCTTTTAGTGCGATAAAATTTTCATTTTCTTCTTGCAATCGTTCATCATCATCTTGCAACACGATGACTTTCTGGTAAAGTTTTAGACTTTTTGTCTCGGGATTAATCTCAGCACCGTATTCGTACTCTCTGCCGTAAACTTTTTTAGCAGTGTTGATGAGCGCCGTGGTGACGGTCTCTTTAACCTCTTTAATGTCCAACCCTTTTTCGTTGGCGATGGATTCGATAATGTCTAATATTTTACTCAATGGATACCTCTTTTTTTTGCATATTCATGCTGAAATCTTTTCGCAATATAACACGTAATACTATGGAATTTCTGGAATTGCGAGTGTAAGAATTACAAATTTAAAACTTACATGAAGGGAATGATTATACCTAAAAAATTCTTTTTATTCAAGCAATATGTTGCTTTAATCATCAATTTATACAAATAAAGATAAAATATCGTGATTCTATGTCTCCTATTTGGGGATATAATTTTGTTCAACAAAGAAGGTAAAAATGGAACTTAAATTAGCAAGAAAAGAGTTAGACGCTAAACCAAAAATTATAAAATTAGAAAAAATTATGGAGAGCGTACAAAAAGAGGGACAAAAAATATTCTATTTTGATAAAGAGAATTCCCATAAAGATCTTGTGGCACTCGTAGAACATTTTGAAGCAAATGATTGCAGTGTGTATCTTAGAGAAGTGAAATATGGTCTTGGGGATGATGATTACATGTATGAAGTACACATACTTTAGGATGCAAATTGTCTAAAAAATTATATATTGAAACACTAGGTTGCGCGATGAATACGCGAGACAGTGAACATATGATTGCAGAGCTTCATGATAAAGAAGATTATGATGTGACACCAAACATCGATGAAGCGGATTTGATTCTTATCAACACGTGCAGTGTGCGTGAAAAACCTGTCAGTAAGCTATTTTCTGAAATCGGTGTTTTTAATAAGAAGAAAAAAGAGGGTGCGAAAATCGGTGTATGTGGATGTACGGCGAGTCATCTCGGCGATGAAGTTTTTAAACGAGCGCCTGAAGTCAATTTTGTCTTAGGGGCGAGGAATGTCTCAAAAATCACCCAAGCGGTGCGTAAGGATAAGTTTATCAGCACCGATATTGATTATGATGAGAGCGCTTATGCCTTTAGTGAATTTCGCAACAATCCCTACAAAGCCTTTATCAATATTTCAATAGGTTGTGATAAAAAATGCACCTATTGTATCGTGCCACATACGCGGGGTGAAGAGATTTCAATACCCGCAGATTTGATTGTCAATGAAGCGCGAAAAGCCGCTCAAAACGGTGCAAAAGAGATCTTTTTATTAGGACAAAATGTCAATAATTATGGCAGAAGATTCTCTATGTCAACGCATGAAAAGATGGACTTTAGCGACTTACTGAATCGAGTCAGCGAGGTTGAGGGAGTCGAGCGGATTCGTTTTACTTCGCCTCATCCCCTTCATATGGATGACAAGTTTCTAGAGACATTTGTCAATAATCCAAAAGTTTGTAAATCGATGCACATGCCCCTCCAAAGTGGTTCGACATCATTGCTGGAAAAAATGAAACGGGGCTATACCAAAGAGTGGTTTTTAAATCGTGCGCTGAAACTCAGAGCTTTGTGCCCTGATGTTTCTATCAGCACCGATATCATCGTCGGATTTCCTGGTGAGAGTGAGGCCGATTTTCAAGATACCTTAGATGTGATGGAACAGGTAAAATTTGAACAAATTTTTTCATTTAAATACTCTCCAAGACCCCTCACCAAAGCAGCTGAATTCACTGATCAAGTTGAGAGCGAAGTGGCATCAAAACGTTTGCAAATATTGCAAGATAAACAAGAAAAAATACTCGATGAGATCTCAAAAACTAGACTAAATAAAGAGTATATGGTCTATTTTGAAGAGCTTCGCAGCAATGGTATGTTGGCAGGAAAAAGCGATAATAATGCGCTGGTTCAAATAAAGGGCAAAGAAGAGTGGTTAGGTAAAACAATGCGCATCAAAATTACTAATCCAAAGCGTCTCTCTTTGTACGGCGAAGTTGTTTTCTAAGGAATTCAAAAAAAGCTTCATGATAAAAATCATGCCCAAGCTAGGCTATGTTATCATGAAGCTGTTGTATGTCACCTATAAAAAAAAGGTGCATTTTGCAACGCCTCTTGCCTCGCTGCCTTCGCCTCTCATTATCACGGTCTGGCATGGAGAGTTGCTATCGGTTTTTGGTGGTTATGGTATTTTTAATAAACAGCGACCGATTGATTTTTTTATCAGCGAACACAAAGATGGTGAGATAATTGCGACAATCGCATCGTATTTTGGTGTGGGCAGTATTCGTGGCAGTTCGACACGAGGCGGTATCAAAGCGCTACGTGCGGCCATGAAGACATTGGATACAAAAAAAGATATCGGAATTACCCCCGATGGCCCCAAAGGTCCACGATACAGCGTGGCCGATGGTGTGGTTGTGTTGGCACAAAAAAAACATGTGCCTATCATGACACTTAATTTCAAACCCTCCTCATTTTGGAGGATAAACAGTTGGGATGGCTTTATTATCCCAAAACCTTTTGCGACAGTAGAGTATTATTTTGGCGAACCGTTTTTGCTGGATAATCTCTCCATAAAAGCCGCAAAGCAAGTTGTAAAAGAGAGGATGATGCATCATGCTATCTAAAGTGATATTGGTACTGTTTGTGGGGATGATTCTTGTGATTAGCGGTATTTATTTTACCTACAATTCCTCCTACCAAGACTCCTTTCAAGCAAGATTTTATTACTTTGTGGGCAATTATACAAAAGCATACGAACTGGCACAAGAAGCGTACCATCAAGACCAATATAACAAAATGGCTTCTACTGTTTTGGCACAAAGCAAGATAGCTCTTGCTTATGAAAATTTTATCCAACTGGGCAGTAACTATCTTGAAAAAATAGAAAACATTAGCACCAAAAAAAAATATAGTAATGATGATAAAATTCGTATCAAAATGATGTGTCAAATCGTCCTTGGGGAGTATGAAAAATTATCTCCTACTAAGTTGACCAATCAAGATTTAATCGAAAATTCAAAAAAAATAAATGATAAGTTTGCACAATTATACAAGGAATTGTTTTGAGTTGGTACTACATTTGCTTATAATTAAGCAAATGTAGCTTAAAATACATACAGAGTATCCTAAAATCAAAGAGTGTATCACAAGATGCAACGATAAAGGCAAGAAAAGGGCATATGAGTTTTTCAAATATAATCCGGAGATATTTTTCGAATCTTTTTATTTCTATTGTCCCAAGAGATGGTGCTTATGCTGTCTATGGTAAGGTAATCAAACGTGCTAAAGTCATTGCGACATTTGAAAAGGACTTTGAGGTCAATAGAGAGTCGAATCACTTAGATGAAGCGATTGAAGAGTATCTTTTATCCCTTCAAGAAAAGTATCAATTTGCTTATGTTTCACTCTTCTTGGACTCTTTGGGGCAGGGTGCCATCAAAGGTACAGAAGCCAAAGATTTTGAAAAATTTAGTGTGGATTCTAAAAATGTCAAAACAGCTTCCTTTGGCACATGGTCTGCATATGCTTCTTTCATCGATATCAATTGGGCGAATAATGTATATAAAAATATCGGTTTGGATTTTATCTATTCTCCTTTTGTTGTTTTGTATTATCTCCTCTCTCAACAACGTCCGCAAAAAAAGACCGTACTGTATTTATTAAATCAACAAAATTCTATTGCATTGGGTATTTTTCAGCACGGTGTTTTATGTTTTGGGGTCTTTAGTAAAATAGAAGATGACACCAATATGGATGAACTCAACGCCGTCAGTGACTGGGAAGAGGAAGAAGAGGCTGTTGATGTCATAGACGATGTCAAAGCTCCCGAAGCTCCTAAAGAAGAGGAGGATGAATTTCTTGCACTGGATGATTTGGCGAGTCTGGATAATGATGAAGAAAGTCCAAAAGAGAGTTTTTTGGATGAGGTAGACGCAGAATCTTCTAACGCAGCACTCGAACATGAAGATGAAGAGGATGATATTGATATCATGGGAATCGAACTGTATGGTAGAGATATGAAGATTTATAAATTTTTAAGTAGAGCGCTGAGAGAATATTATGATAATCCCATATACGAGAGTGATTTTGTCAGTAAAATGGTACTCTTCGATGGCTATGAGATGAGCCAAGAGATCATACAAAGTATTGAAAATGAGCTGTTTCTCAGTGTCGATGTTCACAAAATCAATATTGGAGAAACAATTTGTGATATGAGTGTCAAAGAGGCGAACAATGCGTTATAGTTTTACTAAACCTCACCCAAAACCATTGGTGTCACTCTTTACTAAAATATGGATTATTTTTATTCTTTTTGTCTCCTTTATCTTGATTACATTTGGACTTTTCTTGTTATTTCAAATACACAGTTACAAAAAAGAGACCAAAGTCGAACATGCCCAGCGCATCGTCTTGGAGTCTAAAGTCTCACAGATGGATCAGAATATTGAGTATCTCTTGCGCCAAAAAGCACAAGGTGAAGAGATATATTCTCGCAATACCCTCTTAAAAGATAGTATCAAAAATCTTTTTGATTTGGTTCCTGACCAAATTACGCTCAAGCGTGTGGTTATCAAAAAAGATTCTTTGATTATTTACGGTAAAACGCCAACAAAAGATACCTATAATTTTCTTCTTGCTGCCCCGTTAAAATCTATCTTTAGCACCAACAGTACGATGTTTTATCTAACAAAAAACGGTTGGTACAATTTTATCAGTACCAATAAAATAACACAAACGGATGGCTTCAGTGAGTAAGATAGATAGAAGTATTGAAAAAATAAATTACGTCAAGTTGCTGATATTCTTTGCTATTTTTATCACCATTACTTTGGTGTTATTGTTTACTTTGATTGTGCCTAATGTCAAACAATATCGTAGCAGTCGCAATGATTATAACCGCGCTAATGTGTACAAAGCACGCGTGGAACATGTCCTAGCGGGTAGAGAAAAAGAGCTCAAAAATCTTCAAGTGAAAAATAGAAAGATATTTGATGCCTTTAAACATCAATTCTCAAAAGAGGAATTTGTGAGTTTTGCCAATCAGTTTTTCCATCATGTGACATTAAAAGAGGTGCAACAAAGTGATTATAAAAAAGAATTCAAGGTTTATGAACTCAATGTCACATCCTCGCTCAATACTCCCGTGAAATTTTACAAATTTTTAGAAGGACTCAATCGTTATCAAAATATTGTCCAAGCAGATTTTCCTATTGAACTCAATGCTAAAGATAATGTTATTGATGCGTCATTTAAGATAAAAGTTTATAAGATAGCGCCACCAAAGCAGTAATGTCAATCTCGCTAGAATAGACATAAGCACGGATTTTTGGCGGTATTTTGTGGATTCTGCATAATTCTTTGAAATCTTTTGGCATGGTGTGCGTTTGAAACGGTGCGATGTAAATCAAGGCATCATCAAAAACGACCGCAATCTTGTGTGAGACGACGCACTCTTTGGTTCTGATGACTTCTTTCCTTTGGGCGCTGCTCATCAAAATACCTAGTTTTTTCAAGATGTGATCAATTTGCCTTATATTTTTCAAATCATGAGCATCGCGTTTGCATACATATAAATCTTTGATATTTTGGTATTGCCGTGGCATCAAAAGCTGTGCATCATTTCTCAAATATTCAAAACTTTTGACCAACCCTTTTTCAAATTCTTGGACCAATGCCGTGGCGTATTTGTGGCGTATTTTGTTGCGAGTGTAATCATCACAATCATTACTCTCATCTTGAAAATATTGAAGTTCTTGCGCCTGTAAGAAATCTAGCAATGTTTGCTTGCTGATGTGTGAGAGTGGTCGGATGATATCAAAGGTATCACGCGTTTCGATTTCATCAAATCCTAACATTTCCACCACGCCACTTCCTTTTCCTAATTGCATCAAAAGCCATTCTACTTTATCATTCAAATGGTGGGCGGTGATGAGGTGGTCGTAGTGGTGTTGTTCTATAATTTTTTCAAAAAACCCATATCGCTCCGCTCGAGCATGATCTTCAAAATTGGATGCTTCTAATTGACATGTATGCAAGAAGAGTGTTTTATCATGATGCGCGCACAAAGTCTTGGCGTAGGCCACTTCTTGTTTGCTTTGTGCGCGCATATTATAATCAACCATCGCAAGATCAAAAGGGATATCATGATATTTCAAGATAAAAAACAATGCACTAGAATCCACACCCCCTGAGAAGGCGAGTAGATTTTTGCCCTGTTTTAATACCGAAACAGTCGTTTCATGCAGGCTGGGTAACGGTTGCAAGAAGTTTATCTCCGGCTAATTGTGTGATGGTTGCCATGTAGCATTGTCCAAATTTCAGGTCACCTATCAATGACTCATTGATGAGAATTTCCCCATCGATATCACGATCCCACGATAACTTTTTGGCGCCGATAAAAAACTCATGCTCGCTACTCTCGTGTTCTGCGACTAGGGCAATCTCTTTGCCAATCTCTGTTTCGAGACTTTTTTGGATTTTATCTTCTACGATTTTGTTGAGTTTTTTGATGCGTTTGTTAATCGTTTTTTTGTCGATTTTCTCTTCCATCTCATAGGCGAGGGTATCTTCCTCATCAGAATAGGCAAAGATACTGATACGATCAAAATCAAAATCCTCGACAAAAGCACACAACTCTTCAAATTCTTCTTCCGTCTCACCGGGATGTCCGACGATAAAGCCCGTTCTTAAAAAGCTATCTTTCGCATGGCGCATCATGTGAAGTTGTTCCATAATCCGCTCTTTTCCTGCTCCCCGTCGCATTCTTTTGAGCATGGTATCGCTGATGTGTTGGATTGGCATATCAAAATAGTTGTGAAATACTGTAGAGTCGATGATTTTTTGGATGAGTGCATTGCTAGCTGTGGTAGGATACAGATATAAAATTCGTGCACTTTTGACGCCTTTTATGCTTTCGACCATATCAATAAAATCAATCAAACCTTCTTTCTTACCTTGGTCTCGAAGATACGAACTGCTATCTTGTGAGATAAAACTAAAATCATAAAAACCTTGTGCTACCAAAGTTTCCAACTCTTTTTTGATAGAGGATAATTCACGTGATTTTAGCTTCCCTTTAAATCCAGGAATGGCACAAAAACTACAACGTTGATTGCATCCTTCACTGAGCTTGACATACGCATGATACGAAGAACCCGTGACGACGCGTTGGGCTTCATTGATGAGGTAAGTGGAGTTTGAAAATCTGTTTTTTCTCTCTTCTATAATTTCATCAATCTTATCATAATCTCCCACACCGGTGAAGATATCTACTTCTTTTAATTCTTGGGTGAGTTGCTCTTGATAGCGTTGCGTCAGACAACCACTCACCACAAGTAGAGAATCTTTTTTCCTTTGATCATGAAGCGAGAATATTGTATTGAGACTCTCTTCTTTTGCTGCGCCGATGAAGCCGCAGGTATTGACAATCAAAACATCAGCAGTTGTGGGGTCGTTGATGAGTTTATAATCCTTGAGTCTGCCCAGCATGACTTCGGAATCTACTAAGTTTTTGTTGCAACCTAGTGAGACGAGATAGAGTGTTTTTTCCATGTTATATCCATAAATTATCGATCAATCGAGTCTTGCCGACGCGTGCGGCAACCAAGATGATACTGTGTTTGAGCACAATGGTCTCAATTTCATTAAAATCGCGATCTACGATGGCGATATATTCCACATCTAATCCTTCCATCGTTTCCATCATGATGGCTTTGATGTTCGCAGCGCTAAACTCTTTTTTCATCAAGGCGCGCGTGGCAACTTTGAGTGATTTAGAGATTTTGAGCGCCTGTTTTTTTTCATCATCACTCAAATATGCATTGCGACTTGAGAGCGCTAAGCCTTCACTTTCACGTACGATTTCACACGGCACGATAATCGTATCCATAAAGAAAGATTGCACCATATTGGTGATGAGATAGAGTTGTTGGGCATCTTTTTTCCCAAAATATGCATGCGTGGGTTGGGTGATATTGAGCAATTTCATCACCACGCGCAAGACCCCGTTAAAATGTCCTGGGCGTTTGAGTCCCTCTAGGATGTATCCTGGCATATTTGGGACCGTAATCATCGGCTCAGTGTGCGCGTACATGACTTCACTGGTCGGGATAAAAAGCGCATCAACACCGGCCAATTCACAAATTCTTTTATCTGCATCAATGCGGCTAGGATATTGGTCTAAATCTTCTCCGGGGAGAAATTGTGTTGGATTTACAAAAATCGAGACGATGGTGATATCATTCTCTTTTTTAGAGCGTTCCATTAGTGAAAGGTGACCTTTATGAAGCGCACCCATAGTTGGCACGAATCCGATGTTTCCTTTCACACCTTTTCTGTATTCTTTTAAATCATTTGGATTATTAAATATTTTCATTTTAGGCACTTTATAGTAAAATAGATTTGCTATTATATCTAAAAGGAATTAAATTTGGACAGTTATGAGTATACAGAACTTTTAAAAAAACTTTCAACAAAAATTGACAATATAGCGCAAATCATTAAACCAGAGTCTATCACAGAGCGATTGGCTGAGATTAATACGATTGAGCAAAATCCAACGTTTTGGGAAGATGCAAAAGCGGCCAGTCTCATCCAAAAAGAGAAAACTAAAATTACTTCGGTATTGAAAAAATACACCGAAGCCAAAAAAACGGTGGATGATGCCGCAGATTTATATGAAATGGCGAAAGATGAGGGCGATGAAGATTCGATTGAGGAACTCTTTGGTGAAGCAGAACATTTAGAACAGGTCATTACGGATTTGGAGATTTCGATGATGTTAAGCGGAGATGATGATGACAATAATGCCATTATTAGCATTCACCCCGGAGCCGGAGGCACTGAATCGCAAGATTGGGCGAGTATGCTGTACCGTATGTATTTAAGATGGTGCGAGCGTAATAATTTTAAAGTTGAAGTATTAGATTATCAAGAAGGGGATGAAGCGGGATTGAAAGATGTGAGTTTTATCATCAAAGGGGACAACGCCTATGGGTATCTCAAAGTAGAAAATGGCGTACATCGCTTGGTGCGTATCTCACCTTTTGATTCCAATGCCAAAAGACATACCTCCTTTAGTTCGGTGATGGTAAGTCCGGAAATAGATGATGATATTGATATTGTGGTGGAGGATAAAGATATCCGAATCGATACGTATCGCTCAAGTGGTGCGGGAGGACAGCATGTCAATAAAACCGAATCGGCTATTAGAATCACTCACATTGAGACAGGAATCGTCGTACAATGTCAAAACGACAGAAGTCAGCACAAAAACAAAGCCAATGCGATGAAAATGTTAAAGTCAAGACTTTATGAACACGAACGTGCAAAACAACAAGCCATCAAAGATGGTGTAGAAAAGAGTGATATCGGATGGGGTCATCAGATACGAAGTTATGTCTTAGCGCCGTACCAACAAGTGAAAGACAACCGAAGTGGAATTGCGTATTCCCAAGTCAATCACATCCTTGATGGCGATTTGACAAAAGTGATGGAAGACGTACTTATTAGTACCAAAACAAAATAAAAAAGGATAAACATGAGAAGCGATGCCATTTTAAATCAATTAGGTTATAGTGTGACTGAGAGTTCTTTGTCTCAAGTCAAAAGAGTCATTGCCAATACAAAAGATTTTGATTATGTTGAAAAACATTTGATTGCGCTTCATGATGCGCTGAAATCTCACCTCTCTTTTGTGGCGATATCAAGTTCGTATGATTATTTTAAAATCAAAAACGAAGCCCAAGCCCCAGAACTCATAAAAAGCACGAATGACATGATCCAAAAATGGTCAGAAAAATACAAAATTGCACTAGAAAAAGTTCCCAACAAAGAGACCTATTATGTGTTAGGAAAGCTTTAATTTGAGTATGCAATCGTGATGTTTTGTACTCCAAGGCAGGTATCAAATGAATCATAAGCATGGGATATCTGCTGATTTAAATGAAATTTTTTTGATTGGTGATGTTCATGGGTGTTATTATACTCTGATGGGATTAATCGAGAAGTTGCCCAAAAAAGCGACACTGATTTTTCTCGGAGATTTATGTGATAAGGGAAATTTTTCCAAAGAAGTCATTGAATACGTCATCGAACACAACCATCAATGCGTCAAAGGCAATCATGAATATTTGATGCATCACTTCATGAAAAAGGCATTACAAAAAAAAGACCTCTGTAGCAAATGGCTGTTGAAAAAAGGCATAGGCGGTCAAAAAACACTACAAAGCTATAAAAAAAATCCCGAACATCTCACAAAACATTTGGATTGGATTGCGAGTTTGCCACTCTATTTAGAGATTGATCAGTATTTCATAACCCATGGTTTTGGATTGCCTTATTACAAAAGAAAAAATCAGAAAAATTCACATGCTTTATTTATGAATCGACTCAATAATACGACATTTATGCAAGATTGGGAAGATTTTAGGGGGTATGATGTCATCAATATTTTTGGTCATTGTAATTTTAATGAGGTGCTTAGAGAGAAGCGGTTCATCTGTATCGACACAGGATGTTGTTATGGCAACAAACTCACCGCACTCAATCTCGGCACTCTAAAAACAATACAACAAAAAACAGATAAAAGAGACATCAAATAATCAAAGCGTTGCCTCTGTTGTTTTCGGTAAACTCTCAATATACAAAGATTGAGAAGGAAAGGCAAAGCTGGCTTTATTCTCTTCGACAATTTTCATGATTTTCAAGTTGATATCTTCGCGTGTAGCAAGAAATGTTTTCCAATTGGTAGTAATGGTGAAAAAATAACAAAAAATACTAAGGGCGCTGTCTTCAAATTCATCGAAATTGACCATAATTAACCCTTTGTGAACGCCCTCATGATTATTGAGCATCTCACGAATTTCATCCAAGATTTTTTGCATCTGTTCACTGCTCGTGTCGTAGGTGAGACCAATGCGCATTTTGATTCTTCTTTTGCCCATCTTCGACCAATTGATAATCGCAGAATTGGCAATAATAGCATTAGGCACACTGGTGAGCGCTTGTGCAAAATCTCGCACTTTAGTCGAGCGAATACCGATACGTTCGACAATTCCTTGAACATCAGGCGTTTGAATCCAATCGCCCACTTTAAAAGGACGGTCGGTGAAGATGACAAGGGAGCCAAAAAGGTTGGCTGCAGTATCTTTGGCCGCGAGTGCAAAAGCCATACCGACCAAACCCAGAGAAGCGATAAAAGCGCTGACATTGATACCCCAACCCTGGAGCACGCTCATTGAACCGATGATAATGATGAAGATTTTCAATGTTTTGATGATAAAGTTTTTGATATCATCCCCCATCTCTCTGCCAAATTTTGAAGAAAATTTGCTCAAGATATAGGAAAATTTGTGGACCAGTTTGTAGAGAATCCAAAAGATGATAATGGTGACGAATGTTTTGATGACACCGTTTAAAAATAGGTCTAATTTGGGGACTTTCAACCACTCTTTTGCGAGATAAAAACCAAAAAGTATGATACTCATACGAAGAGGTGCTTCGATGATTGAGAGCAATTTATCATCGGCCTTGCTTTTGGTTTTTTGAGTCATTCTTTGTAATAATCTAATCGTGAGTTTGCTAAAGAGATTGCTGGTTAAAAGCGCAATGCCAAAGATGCCAATAGAGATGAGAATATTCTGGACGCTCATCTGAAAAATTGTATAGTGAAGTAGGGTATTGATATTCATGTTCGTGATCCTTGCACGTAATAAATTATCGGATTTTAACATATCATAAGCTATACTTTTATTAAAATGAGTATTTCTATCAGAAAGGCAAAGATTGAGCATCTCTATTATCATCATTATTGGATGTATTCTTCTCTTTTGTAGTACCATACAAGGCATCGTGGGTTTTGCTTTTAATATCTTTGCTATTCCGCTGTTGATTTGGAGCGGTTTGGAGTTGTCTGAGGCTATTTCTATCACCTCGATTCCTATTTTGGTACAATCGGCTACATCAACATACAAATTACGTGCCCATGTGGAGTGGAAAGATGTGGGAATTGCCAGCGTATTTCGCTATTTGAGTATTCCCATTGGTATTTATCTCTTGACACTTATCAGTGGGTTTGACAAAGAAACCATCAAACAATTTGTTGGTATTGCCATATTGTTGGTCGTGGCATCGCAACTTTTTCTCAAGGTAAAACCACGAGAACATATCCACTTCTTTTGGACATTTTTGTCATTTTTCACCAGTGGTATTACTCTTGGTATGGTATCCATGGGAGGACCACCTGCTGTGCTTTGGGTGATGGCACATAAATGGAGTGCGATTACATCTCGTGCGTTTTTAAGCGCTCTTTTCTTCTTTGCTGCGCCCATGCAAATTGCGTTATTATATTATCATTTTGGGGCGACATTGTTGAATGATTTTTTGCTAGGGTTATTCTTTTCTCCCGTTGTGATTATCGGAACGCTCATCGGTGTCAAATTGGGGGATTTTTTAGACCGAGAAATGTTGCGTAAAATCGTCATCTCGTTGTTGATACTCACCTCTGTTGTCTCCATACTCTCACCTTATTTGAAAGGCTAAAATGAAGTATTTATGGTTGCTATTATTGTGTTTCAATCTTGCTTTTGCCAAAGATATTACGGCGACTTATAAAGTCAGTTTTGGTATTTTTGGACAAATCGGTACGGCCAAAACATCGCTACATATAGAAAAAAATCACTACCAGATCAAAGTGCATGCCAAATCGACAGGATTTGCATCTTTTGTCAGTGGAGGACGAGAAGAGTTCTATGAAAGTGAAGGGGTGGTTCAAGGGACGCGTTTGATTCCCAATCATTACTCGAAAATTGTCAAAAACAAAATGAATATCGGCGACCCTTTTGAGCATACGAATAAAATCGTGATGAAGATTTATACGCTTTTGTTCTCGTTTGATCATGATAAAAAAAGTGTCATGATAAAAAAAATACGAGAAAAAGGTGCGCAAAAAAGCCAAGAGGAAGAGAGGGCAAAATTCTACACAGATAATGATATCTTGAGTCTGTTTTTTAATTTTAAGCATCTTTTTCCGGATTTAAATATTACGAAACATACAATTCTTCATGCGATTGGTGCGAACAAAGACAATGGTAAAATCGACATCTTGCCACTGTCTAAAAAAGAGTTTCAAAACTTGGTCAGTGGAGATATGAGTCATCTTTATTTTATGAAAGTTATCCTAGATGACAAGATATTTTCGAGTAAAAAAGGGGAACTTTATATCGCCCTTGATAAAGAGGGGATTTGCGAAAAAGCAGTACTCAAAGATGTCGTATTTTTTGGAGATATTAGAGGGGAATTGATTGAAAAAAGTATTAAGTAAGATTGACCAAGGTGTCATCTATATGGTGATGGCGTCCTTTTTCTTTGCCATAGTAGGAGCATTTGCAAAGTTGCTCTCCCGTGAGATGCCCTCCATCGAAGTGGCATTTTTCAGGAATCTCATCGGAGTAGTTTTTATCATGATGTCACTGTATAAGATGCCTATCGTCCAACAAGGCGGCAGGATATATCTACTCTTGTTTCGTGGATTAGCTGGATTGATTGGCCTGTTGGCCTTTTTTTATAATATCGCGCATATTTCACTCGCCGATGCCATGACCTTTTCGCGCACTTCTCCGATTTGGACGGCAGTTTTTGCCTATATGTTTTTGGGTGAGCGCGTGGGTAAAAAAGGCTGGATTGCTATTTTTATAGGATTTATCGGGATTATTTTTATCATGAAGCCAAGTGGACTTGCCTTTGATGAGACTGATATCATCGGTTTGATTAGCGGTATTGCTGCTGCACTTGCTTATACGAGTGTGCGAGAGTTGCGACGCTTTTATGATACGCGCTCGATTGTGCTCTCTTTTATGATTGTAGGCACCATTGTACCGGCTATCATGATGTGGATTGCTTCTTTTTATGATATCCCCTATATTGGGGTTATCAGTGGTAAATTTGTGATGCCAAGTGCGCTCTCTTGGCTTTATATTTTATTTCTTGGTGGATTTGCCACGTTGGCACAAATTTACATGACCAAAGCCTATGGCGTCACCAAAGCCGGAATCGTGGGGGCGGTGAGTTATACCGTGATTCTCTTCTCGATTTTAGTCGGCGTGGCATTGGGCGATGCTTTACCGGATTTTGCAGGAACATTTGGTATACTGCTTGTTATATTAGGAGGCATTTTAGTAGCCTTCCATAAGGAGAAAAATTGATTTTAATAGCCGGACCTTGTTCCATTGAAAGCAAGGATTTACTTTTTAAAGTAGCAGAGAAATTACGTGTTTATCATGAAGACAAAAATATCGATTTTTATTTTAAATCCAGTTTTGATAAAGCCAATAGAACGAGTATTAGTAGCTTTAGAGGGCCGGGTTTGGATGAGGGGTTGAAACTCTTAGAAGCGGTAAAGAAAGAGTTTGGATTCAAGATTTTGACCGATGTTCATGAAAGCTATCAGCCGCCTATCGTCGCAGAAGTTGCGGATGTATTGCAAATCCCAGCATTTTTGTGCCGTCAGACAGATTTGCTCGTAGCAAGTGCCAAAACCGATGCAGTGGTGAATATCAAAAAAGGGCAGTTTTTAAACCCCGCGGATATGCGCTACTCGGTCAAAAAAGTTTTAGAAACCAGAGGAATCCAAGAAGAAGGCAAAGAGGTAGCGCGCGCTGCCAAAGTGTGGTTGACAGAGCGCGGGAGCACTTTTGGATATGGCAATTTGGTTGTGGATATGCGCAGTTTTATTATCATGAGCGAATTTGCACCGGTTATCTTTGATGCAACCCATTCGGTACAGATGCCAGGAGCCGCGGGAGGAAGTAGCGGTGGAAAGCGAGAATTTGTCGCACCACTCTCACGTGCCGCCGCCGCAATCGGTGTGGATGGATTTTTCTTTGAAACGCACACCAATCCTGATGTTGCCTTGTGTGATGGCCCCAATATGCTAACGCTAGAACAGCTCAAAAAAGCGATAGAGGATATCAACAAGATACAAAAAAGTTTAAGCTAAAAAAGCATTAAATTAAAAAAAATTGAAAATATAGTATAATAAAAGATAAATTAGAAATAAGGATTCATATGAAAATTATCGAAGGAAATCTCGCTCTCAATGGCGATGAAAAGATTGCGATTATCAACGCAAGATTTAATCATATCATCACCGATCGTTTGGTGGAAGGAGCTAAAGATTCATTTCTAAGACATGGGGGTGATGAGTCAAATTTGGAGCTGGTTTTAGTTCCGGGTGCTTATGAGATTCCATTTGTTTTGGACAAAATCTTAGCACAAAATAAATATGACGGTATCTGCTGTGTGGGTGCTGTGATTCGAGGGAGTACCCCACATTTTGATTTTATCTCAGCAGAAGCGACCAAAGGAATCGCCAATACCGCTCTTAAATATCAAAAACCAGTCACTTTTGGCGTATTGACCACTGATACGATTGAACAAGCGATTGAACGAGCCGGAAGCAAAGCGGGAAACAAAGGTTTTGAATCGATGACGGGTTTGATAGAGCTTATCAGCCTTTACAAAAAGATATAAGGATTTTTATTGGCAACACGACATCAGGTACGTGAGAGTATCGTAGGATTATTATATGCTGAGGATATCGGCAATATCGAAAATATTAAATTCATAGATGAAATTTTTGAAGAAAAAAAGATTCGCAATAAACAAAAAGATTTCGCACTCTCTTTGTACAAAGGGATTCAAGAAAATATCGAAAAGATTGACATCGCTTTAGATCGCCATCTCAAAGAGTGGAATCTAGAAAAAATTGGCAATATTGAACGAGCGATTTTGAGGTTGGGTACTTATGAATTACTCTATTCGGACCTCGATAGCGCGGTGATTATCAACGAAGCGATTGAGCTGGCAAAACAGCTTTGCAATGAAACCAGTCCAAAATTCATCAATGGCGTTTTGGATGCAGTATTAAAAGAAAGGGCCTAAAAGATGGAACTTTGTGTTGCACTTGATCTTCCCACAGCCCAGTCAAATCTCAAGCTTGTCAAAAGTTTGAAAGATCATGATATTTGGCTCAAAGTTGGACTTCGCTCGTTTATACGCGATGGTGAAGCATTATTGAAAGAGATCAAAGCAATCAATCCAAAATTTAAACTTTTTTTAGATTTGAAGATTTATGATATTCCCAATACTATGGCAGATGCAGCGGAGTCGATGGCAAATCTCGGGGTCGATATGTTCAATGTGCATGCTAGTAGTGGTAAAATCGCGATGAGCGGTGTCATGAAACGATTGGCCCATTTAGAGCATCCTCCCTTGGTCTTAGCGGTGACGGCTTTGACCTCTTTTGATGAGAAAAATTTCTATAGCATTTACAACGAAACCATAGAAGAAAAAGCAGAAAAATTTGCAAAAGATGCTTATGAAAGCGGGCTCAATGGTGTGGTATGTTCTGTTTTTGAGAGTCGCATGATTAAATCAAAAACCGATCCAAACTTCATCACGCTCACGCCTGGAATCAAAATAGATCATGATAGACAAGACGACCAAAAACGCGTCGCTACTTTGGAATTAGCACAAAGCGAGCAATCCAATATCATCGTTGTCGGCAGACCCATTTACAATTCAAACGACCCTTTAGGAGTCGTTGAGAATATTCTAAAGAGGATACAAGCATGAAAAAATTATTGATAGGAATTGTCGCACTTTTTGCATTCATCATCATCGGTCTGGTGATTGCCATCAGTATGGTGAATTTAAATAAATACAAGCCACAAATCGAACAAGCCGTAAAAGAGCATTCTGGATATGAATTGAAAATCAACGGTGACATCGGGACATCATTCTCGCCTATCGGTATTAGTATCGAAAATGTGATTGTGAAAAATCCTGAGATAAAATCAAAACAAGAGATCATGGCGCTCCAAAAAATTGGTGTGGCGGTTGAATTGATGCCACTTTTAAGTAAAGAAATCAAAGTGAAATACATCACACTCAATAACCTCTCATTAGATATTACAAAATTTAAAAATGGAAAATTTAACTTTGAAGTAACACAACCAAGCACTCCGAAAGCAGAAAAAGAGGCACCAAAACAAGAGAAGAGCGAAGCCAAAGAGAGCACACTACCGAAGGTAAATATCTCAGAAGTAAGGTTGAAAAACGCCAATATTAATTTTGAAGATTTGAAAACAAAGTCGAAAGCAACAGTACAAGATATCAATGTAGCTATCGATAACATCGGATATGATGCTTCTAAAAAAGGGTTAAATGCACTCTCATTTGAGGCGAACACTCAGATTAAAGCGGTGATTTTTAATCAATATAAAATCAAAGATATATCGGTGGATTTGGATTTAAAAGATGCGATTGCAAACTTGAAAAATCTCAAACTTACGATGTATGACTCTCTCGCAACGGCAAAAGGGAAGCTAGATCTCAATAAAAAAGTACCATATTTAGAAATTGAAGCCGATGTGCCTGATTTTAAATTAGCCAATTTCTCAAAAGAATATATCAAAAAAGATATTTTAAGTGGATCAGTTAGCGTACATAAGAAATTTACTCTCAGTTTGGGTGACATGAATACCATCAAGCGTACTCTTAATGGCGTAGCGATTATCGATGGTAAAGATGTCGGAATCAAAGGATTTGATCTGGATAAAATCTTGAGCGGGTATGATAAAGCTAAAAATGTTGACTTGACAGATGTGGGCGCTTCTTTAGTAGCGGGACCTCTTGGCTTCTTGCTCTCAAAATCGAGTGACATGTCAGGGATTTATGGTGGTGCAAATAGTGGGACGACACTCTTGAAGCACTTGCACATCGAGACGAAAATCGCCAAAGGCATCGCCGATTTGAGTGATGTTGCTATGGCAACAGGTAAAAATAGAGTCGCGATTAAAGGTCAGTTAAATTTGATAAATGAGCGATTTTTAAATGTGCAACTGGGTGTATTAGAAGCAAATAATTGCGCAAAATTTTCACAAACCATAGAAGGCACTTTTAGCAAACCGAGTGTTAAAGTAGATGAATCTATGATCAGCACCGTCACCAATATGGCTACCTCACTCTTTGGAAAGATTTCAGGAGTCGTAGCACCGGCGAAAAAAGAGAATAAAAAATGCAGCGTATTTTATAACGGCGTGGTGAAACAACCCTAAAGGAATCCCATTGAATGGAAAAAATAGAAAAGATATAAGAAGTGGCCTAAAAGTCGCTATTGTTTTAAAACAAGACCAACGCAGTGGTAAACTCACCGAGGGTATTGTCAAAGATATTTTGACAAACTCTCCTACCCATCCACATGGAATCAAGGTTCGACTTGAAGAGGGTCAAGTCGGACGCGTACAAAAGATTATGGATGTCTGATTCACACGATTTTGCAACGTTAGGACTCTCCCCTTCAATGCGGGACAATCTTGCGGCATTGGGATATGAGCAGATGACTCCGGTACAAGCTTTGAGTTTGCCACATATTCTCTCAGGCAAAGATGTCATCGCTGAGGCAAAAACGGGCAGTGGTAAAACCGCTGCCTTTGGTATCGGGCTACTCTCAAAACTCGATGTCAAAAACTTCAAAATCCAATCTCTCATCTTGTGTCCGACACGTGAATTAGCCGAACAAGTGGCGCATGAGTTGCGAAATATTGCCAAATTTAAACACAACATCAAGATTCTCACTCTATGCGGTGGTGTGGCATTTGGTCCGCAACTGGGTTCCTTGCGACATGGTGCTCATATCGTCGTTGGGACACCGGGGCGTATTTTGCAACATCTCAAAAAGGAATCTTTGAATCTCAACCATGTCAAAACTCTGGTACTCGATGAAGCCGATCGCATGCTCGATATGGGATTTATTGAAGAGATTGAAAAAGTCATCTCCCACGTTCCAAAGCAGAGACAAACTTTGTTGTTTTCCGCAACATTTCCAGATGAAATAGTAGGATTTGCAAGCACCATACAAAACAATCCAGAAATGGTTAAAGCGGCAAGTGAAGAGGTGGCTAATAACGTCAAGCAGTATTTCTATCACATGCCATCACGAAGCAAGTTGGCAAATTTGATGAAGATTCTCTATGAGTATCAACCTAAGAACGTGATTATCTTTTGTAATACGAAGATTGAAACCGATGAGATTGCAAAAGCGCTTCGTAGCAAAAATATTGATGCCCTCGCATTACATGGTGATTTAGAACAGTATGAGCGTGTCGATGTACTGGTGCAATTTGCTAACCATAGTTGCCCCATCCTCGTGGCTACCGATGTCGCAGCACGCGGACTTGATATTAAAGAGCTTTCCATGGTGATCAATTATGATGTGCCACACTCCCAGGAGACCTACACCCATCGTATCGGCAGAACAGCAAGAGCGGGCAGGGAAGGGATTGCTGTGACACTGTTTGATGAGTATGAAACTGAAAAAGTAGAACCGTATCGAGATGAGACACGTAGCTTTTTGGATACAGATGCATTGAAGTATGATAAAAATTTTGCGATGCAACCAGCATATATGACACTCGTCATCGAAGGGGGCAAAAAAAGTAAAATGCGAGCAGGAGATATCCTCGGAGCCTTGACCAAAGATGCACGACTTCCCGGGAGTTCAATCGGTAAGATTGACATCTTTGAGAAACAAAGTTATGTGGCAATTGAGAAGCCATACATCAAGAAAGCTTTCTCTCAACTCAAAGAAGGCAAGATAAAAGGCAAAAATTTCTCAGTTTGGATCTTAGAATAGCAAAATTTAAGCCTGAAATTATCTATAAATGATATAATTTCGTTCTACTTTTTAAGATGGACAGATGGGTGAGTTGGCTGAAACCACATCCCTGCTAAGGATGCGTACTCGTAAGGGTACCGAGGGTTCGAATCCCTCTCTGTCCGCCACTTCATTTTTAATCCCTATTTTACGGTACTTTGTTAAGAGAAAAAATCTACTGTGCCCAAATTGTGCCCAAAACATCAGGAAGCATCTTGTAAAAAGGTAGCTCTTTTCCTACTTTTTTGCCTGACATATCGAGCATACATATCAAGAGTCATTGAGCTGTGTTTGTGACCTAACATATTAGAAACCCACAAAATATCTTCCCCATTTGATATCATAAGGGACGCAAAAGTGTGTCTCATTTGATATAGGTTACGATAGGTAACGCCTAACTTTTTTAATGTAGGTTTCCAATAATGAGAACTGATTTTGTCACAAGTATTAAAAGGCTCTCCTAATCTATAGACTTTAGTAGTTATATGTTAGATTATAAAACATTAAAGTGTTAATTGTAAAGCTGTCAATAATTATTCCATTTTTAATATAATCTTGTATTTCCTTTTGGGTAATCCAACTTATTGATTTAATATTTTCATTGTTTTGAAGTTTTATATCAATAGTATGATTAATCTTAACCAAAAATAATGAAACTTTAGAAGCCATAATAGAAGAGTTTACTGCAGTTTCGCCTAGTTGAATTATTTGATCAGTTTCTTTATTGAAAATAATATTAGCTTCTTCATAAAGTTCTCTAATTGCACATTCACTCAATGATTCGTTATCCTCTATATATCCTCTGGGAAATTCCCAAGATATGGCATTTATTCCATATCTATATAATTCAAGTAGCATAATTTTTTTCTTATATTCACACAAAATTACACTCCCTGGTTTTATTGTATTCTTTTCAATTATTTTAATATGTTTGAATACTTGGTTCGTCTGTTCATTTTTTACTAAATTATTTTGTAGCTCAATATAATTATTTTTGAAGATAGAATTTGTTTGTTGAGTGTACAACATTATTTCATCCCTATTACTAAGTTCTCTGAATCAGCAATTCCCATCACCTTAGTCCTACTAATGATTCTAGAAGCGTAAGTATGTAATATATTGATTCCTTTATCTTGGGTGGTATTCATTAATTCATTGAGAAGATAATTACACATTTTTGTTGGATGTACCATCAAATCTATGATTTCAATTTTAGATTTTAGATTTTTAAATTCTTTATATAAATTTTCAAGTTGAAATACAAATTCTTTTTCTGTATACATATTAAAAATTCTCGCAAGAAAAGTGTCCAATTTTGGAATGCTCTTATATCTGTATATCTCTCCTTCTTTAATAAATGAGCTGCTGTATGATATATCAATAATATCTTTTTTTACTTTGTTAATTATATTTTCGCTAAAACCCTTCTTAATATTGTCTTCTTTTAATAGGTCATAAAAATGTGAACGATTTAATATATTCTGATTATATTTTATCATATCAATAAATTCTTTTAATAGATTCAAGTATTCCTTTGTGCTGTTTTCTGAAGAAAGGTATTCATCTTTTTTGATTTCTTTTTGGGTGAAGTTTATCCTATCAATGATTAAGTCTCTTAATTTATTGGAATCATGATTGTGTATTTCAAATATGTTGGAACCAGTCTTGTGGTAAATTTCATGCCCAAACTTGTATAATACCTCTAATCTTTCATTTTTTCGTTTTTTATGCTCAGAATTCTTTTCCAATTCATTTTTTTTGAGTCCATATGAACTAAAATGATAAGGGTCTTCTATCATTTTTTCATAATATCTTTGAAATGGATTATCAGTTTTATTACAGTCAAAATAGTTTTTTTCAATAAAGTTATTAAATATATGCACCTTAATAGAATATTTAGGGCCTTCTTCTTCTTTTGACTGATTGATTCTTCTAATAAGAAATTTTTTTATATTATCATCTTGACAAACTTTTTCAAAACCAAGACTATCTATTATCATATTTGGATTCATTCCGATTGATTTCGCTAATAATAAACTAGATTTAAATTTTACAATATAATTTTCATTACTATTTTGAGAAATTACGCTATCACTATCAGCTAGATATAGATTTGCTCTAAACAATTCTTTCATTTGCAACCGTCCTATCAAACTCATTTTTATATTTTAAGTCATTTATCATTTTACTACAGCCATACTTATGTTGCAATTATATGATAAAGCGATGAAGTAATTCTATGATTTCGCATTAAGTCTTAGATATTCAGGATAATAGAGGACTTAAAAATTAGAACAGTTTTTCTGTTTAATGGATTTGCAACACGCGATTTTGATGATTTCTAGTAATAAAACCATACGATTTTTTTGAATTCCTCTCTGTCCGCCACTTCATTTTTAATCCCTGTTATTATTTTAGTCTCACGGATACAGTTCTAAACCAAAACTTATGTATGAATTTTATAAAATGATGTGAAGTACTCAAAGAAAATGCAAGATATAATAATTTAATACAAATTAAAGTACCATGTGGTAATATAAATGTTATTGAATTAAAAAGGTTAGATCATGATAGCAGAAGAGAAAAAACGCTCCAGAGGAAGACCAAAAACGCTAGATCGAAAGCAGGTGTTAGATGTCAGTATGCAAGCATATTGGAAAGAGGGCATTGAGGCCATCTCTTTGAATAAAATCTGCAAACGTACCAATGTATCAAAACCCGGGATTTATCGTGAATTTGGCAATGATGATGGACTTATAAAGGCGGTTTTAGAACACTATCAACAAGAAGTCTTGAAGCCTATTCACAAAATATTTTTGCAAAATAAATCTTTTGACGAGACACTCAATGAATACATCGATATTTTAACAACAAACAGTCCCAATCAATACGGTTGTTTATTTATCAGAACGCGCGATTTAAAATATCCATTAGGAGCCCAGAGTCAAGCACAGATTGAAAGAATCCAAGAAGAATTTTTACGTTCATTTACCAGATGGATTGAGCGAGCAAAAAACAACAATGAATTTCCCAAAGATATCTCAACACAACTTGCTGTCAATTACATCGATGCACAAGTGAGCATGGCCATGACAAAAATCTTTAATGGCTTTAGTACATCGAAGCTCAAAGAGATACTTCTACTTGCATTTTCTGTTTTTAAATAATTAAAATACTATGTGGTATAAAATTTAAGCATCTATTAACGTACCACTTGGTATCATTTTGTAAATTTAACTCAAGGAATGCATCATGATACAAAGGAATTTTAAGGGCTTAGTTATCGTTGGTATCTTATTATCGGTAGGTATAACCAATATGATGGCCGAAGCGATTATTTATAATCAACAAGCAGATCCAGTTGTCTTTAACAAAGATATAACAAATATGAAACAAAGACCTTTTATCGTAGATAAAAAAGAGTATCCTTTTAAAAGTAATTGGTTTAAAAAAGATGGCGTATCGATGCACTATATTGATGAGGGAGCGGGCATTCCTATCGTTTTGACACATGGAAATCCGGATTGGTCATTTTTAAATAGAAAAATTATTAAAGGAATGTCAAAATATGCAAGGGTGATTGCTTTTGATTTACCGGGATTTGGTTTTTCAGATACTCCTAAAAACTACAGTTTTACGCCACAAGAACATGTCAAATGGGTCAAGGCATTACTTCATGAACATTTAAAACTAGATAAATTTATCCTTGTTGTTCAAGATTGGGGTGGGCCAATAGGCTTAAGTGTTGCTACTGATAATCCCGATAAAATTTTGGGTCTCGTTATCTCCAATACCTGGGCATGGCCAGCAAAAGGCAAACTAAAAGAATTTTCAGAAATGATGAAAACACCCAAAATGGAAAAATTAATGATTGAAAACAACTACTTTGCGACTACAATTTTGCCGAGTGTTTTAAATGAAACAACAAAAAACAACAAAGCCATTTTAGATGCTTATAAGATGCCATTTCCCACACCAAAATCACGAAAAGGTACATTAGTATTTCCTCAAGCCATCACTGATGCAGCACCTTGGTTGGAGCAATTAGAAGCAAAATTACCTACACTGGCTCATAAACCTGTGGAGTTTATATTCGGAGCTAAAGATCCTTGGTTTGGAACTGCCAAAAACATCGCAAAATGGCGCTCTTTTTATCCCAATGGAAATTTGCAATTAATCGCAGATGCCAATCATTTCAGCCAAGAAGATAGCCCTGAGAGTTTTGTATTTGCCTTAAAAAGAATACTCAAAGAGTTAAAAACAAAAGAGTAAAATACTTTTAGATACCATGCATAAAATGGTCTTTAGTTGAGATCATTTTATGCACGTCTAAATCGCTAAATTTCTCACATTCAAATAATCTCTCAAATGGTGTCTTAACAGTATCTTTCATTTAAATTGCAATGATATGCGCTGGCACTCAGGTTGCATAAAAAATTGTTAATATTTTGCTAGTATAATTTCAAAAAATTTTAGGAGTTGACAATGGAACAGATAAAAACAATCGGTCTTTTGACCTTTTTGACAGTTATTTTTGTTTTTGTTGGTAACTATGTTGGTGGACAAAGTGGGATGCTGATCGCTTTAGCACTAGCTGGAGCGATGAATTTTTATGCTTATTATTTCTCAGATAAAATGGTTTTGGCACATTATAAAGGAAAAGAGGTTGATGCGCGCAGTGCACCTGGACTCTATAAAATCGTCCAGAGATTATCACAAAAAGCCAATCTTCCGATGCCAAAAATCTACATTATCCCAGAATCCGCACCCAACGCCTTTGCTACCGGTCGCAATCCTGAGCATGCTGCAATAGCCGTTACTGAGGGTTTGTTGAATCTCTTAGATGAGCGGGAGATTGAGGGTGTTTTAGCCCATGAACTCTCTCACGTCAAGCATCATGATATCCTCATAGGAACCATCGCAGCGACATTTGCAGGGGCTATATCCTTTATCGCCAATATGCTACAATTTGGCGCGATTTTTGGAGATCGTGAGCGAAATGGTAATCCTATCATGATGATTATTATGGCGATTGTTTTGCCCATTGCGGCGATGGTAATCCAGATGAGTGTCAGTCGCAGCAGAGAATACATGGCCGATGAGGGCGCGGCAAGACTCACACAAAACCCGCAATGGCTTCAAAGTGCTCTTTTGAAACTTGAATCTTATGCCAAGCAAATACCCCTAAGAGAAGCGACACCGACAACAGCACACATGATGATTATCAATCCCTTTAGCAAATCAAATTTTGCTATGAGTGATTTGTTTCGTACGCATCCTAGTACTGCTGATAGAGTGGCGAGATTAGAGACATTAAAAAAAGAGTTTGACATCAAAGAAACGTATCAAGAGCCCCACACGCAAAGTCACACCTCATCAGGCTATGATAGAAGATATGTCAGAAAAGTCTAATCGACACGGTTTAGACTATTGATCCTTCTAAAGCAGCTTGTCAATTTGATATCTGTAAAGCTAGTATTGCTTGAGGGAGTATGATCGCTTTATTAAACTTTTTTGTACAATTTTACTGTTGCATTTTAAATTTGTCATGATATGCGATATAATTAATGATATAAACATCTCAATAGAAAAAGGAATTTAAAGTGGCACAATTTCTCAATACAAGCGCAACCAACTATTTTTTAGAAGAATTAATCAAATCAACCAATGACAAATTGATTTTAATTAGTCCCTTCTTGAAATTAAATAATAGAATAAAAGAACTATTAGAAGATAAAAATAGGCTAAAAATTGACATGAGGATTGTTTATGGAAAAGTAGAATTAAAAAATGAAGAGATTAGTTGGCTCAAAGAAATTACCTATATACGCACAAGTTTTTGTGAAAATTTACATGCAAAATGTTATATGAATGAAAAGATGTGTATTGTCACGAGTATGAACTTATATGATTTTAGTCAAGTAAACAACAACGAAATGGGTATCTTAATAAAACGTGATGAAGACCCGGACCTCTATAAGGCGACAAAAGAAGAAGTAAATAGGATCATCAGAATCAGCGATGAAGTGAGGATGTCAATAGAAAAAGTAAAAAAAGAAGAGGAAACAACGTACCAAAAATTAACAACATCAAAATTAGCAACGAAACATAAAATGAAAACAGATGAGTTAAATCATAAATTGGTTGAGTTGGGATATCTGGAACTTAAATCTGATAAATTCTATTTGACAGAAAAAGGAAAAGGGGTTGGCGGTATATGGCGACCTGGTAAATTTGGTGGATATATCTTGTGGAATGAAGATATGGCAATATAAAAGGAAAAATAAATACGATTTATTTCTCCTTTTAATAATAGTTAAATTGTAGGAGAGACTATTCTAAAACAATTTGCCGATTTTTTGGAATCCATACCAATACAAAAGCGTTCCTAGTATAAGGACACCGCCAAAATAAGGCATCATATCGATGAATGAAGTCCCCCGATAAAACAAACTTTCGCTTCCTTCAATATAGTAGCGAAGTGGAGAGATGATAGAGAGTTTTTGAAATACAGGATGCATGGCATACACCGGTGTCCATGCGCCGCTTAAAAAAATAAGTGGCATCATGATGACGATGGAGAGTTGGGCGACTTGCATGACATTTTTACTCACAGCCGCGACAAATAGACCCAATCCCGCACTTGAAAATGCATAGGCAAAAGTAAAGAGCATAAAAATCCAAAAAGAGCCGTTCATCGGGGTATCAAAAGTCCCAAAAACAACAAATCCGAGAGAGAGCGTTACTCCCACCATGACGACGATGACTTGTGAGATACTCTTGGCTAATATGATGATTTTCGGATTGACAGGCATCAAGAGCATGATATCCCAAGTGCCATCTTCTTTCTCTTTGACAAAGGCAATCGCGGTTAAGATTACGATGAGCAGCGTGATGATAGAGAGCATTTCGGTGAGTGCCATAAACTGGTGGTTATCGGCATTTTGGTTAAATAATTTATGAGATTTGATTGCGATGGGGATATTTAATTTCTCAAAATCCATGACGATGTTTTGTAAATAAGACAGCGTTGTCAAACCTTGTGATGCGGCCGTCGCATCCAATAAAATATTGAGTTTTGCTACCTTGCCTTCACGATAGTTTTTTTCAAAATCAGCATCAAAAACGATGCCGACTAGTATTTTTTTATTAAAAATCGCGTTTGAGAGTGCGTGTTGGGAGAGAAAAAGTTTAGGCGTTACAAATTCAGGTTGGTGAAGTCTTGAGAGAATTTTTTGGCTGATTCCTCCACCGGTAGCATCAACATAACCAACGGCGACATTTTTGGGTTTTATTTGTATGCCACTACCTGCAATATAAATATCAACCGTAAAGGCATATACCACAACCGCAACCAGCATAATCGCGCGCATAAAGCTGATGAGTTCTTTGGCCAAAATTATAAAAAATATCTTCATTATTTGAGCTCCTTTTTGAGAAGCATGACACCACTGGTAAAGAAGAAAAGCAAAAATCCCAGTAAAATGAAAAGATAAGATAATATTTTATCCGAAGCCAATCCTTGTCCAATCAAAAAAGCATCATAGAGAATATGATTGTAATACATCACCGGAAAGATGTGTGCTTCAAAGTAGGATTCTCCACTCATTGAAGAAATTGGCATCAAAATGCCTGAATATAAAAAACCCGGCAATATGGTCACAATAATAGTCAAAACGACAGCGACAATCTGTCTTTTGGTGATGACAGAGATGAGCATGCCGATGGATAAACTGATCATGATATACAATTCGCTCGCAAACCAATAGAGAAAGAAATTGCCCCTGAAGGGTACATCAAAAAGATACACCGCCACTAAAAAAAGGATAAAAATATTAAAAGAGTGCAATAAAAAAACCGGCAATATCTTCGCAAGCAAAAATTCACCCTTACTCAATGGTGAGGCATAAAAATTAAAAATAGTACCTTTTTCTTTTTCTTTTACAATCAAAAGAGCGGCCAAAATAGCCGGTGCCACAAGAAGTACCAGACCGATGAGTCCCGGGACGATGGCATCTTCATCGCGCATGGCTTGATTAAAGAGACTTCGGGCATTTAAGGAGATTGAGCCTTTTGTCTGATGGGGCAAATTTTTTGTGACACTCGCAGCAACACTTAAAATCTCACCTTGTACGTAGGATTCTAGTGTACTAGCACGTGTCGGAAAGGCCGCATCGATAAAGACGCCCAGCTCACTTTTAAGCCCTTTGTAGAGGTTTTTTTCAAAAGAACTCGGGATGATTAATATGACATCTGTTTTGGCTTGTTTGATGCGCTTTAGGGCATCATTTTCACTCATGAATGTTGTCTGCGCGTTGAAATATTTTGTATGTTCAAAGGCGGTTGTAAGCTTGCGCGAGAGTTGGCTTTGATCATTGTCGATGATGAGGATTCTCGCTTGGGTGACCTCCATACGGATACCATAACCAAAAAGTATGACAATCATCAAAGGCAACAAGTAAACCATCACGATTAATTTAGTGCGATACAGTTCCATAAACTCTTTGAGCATGTAAGCTTGCACGGTTCGGAGTTTCATGCTTTGGCCTTAAAGTAGGTTAAAAAGATATCTTCAAAAGTTTGCGCCTCAGGATGCGTTTGATAGAGATTCTTGACGGTATCATCTGCAATTTTCTTGCCACTTTTAAGAAGGACAATCCGATCACAATATTCAGCCTCACTCATATAATGCGTCGTAATGAGGATGGAGATGCCCCAAAGCTCTTTGAGTCGGTGCAAAATTTTCCAAAATTGTGCTCTTGCTATCGTATCCACCCCACTTGTGGGTTCATCCAAAAATAAGACGACAGGCTCATGCAACAGAGCGGTTGCGATGGAAAATCTTTGATTGACACCCAGTGGAAGTTCTGGGGGAAACTTGTCCATATAGGGCTCGAATCCTAACTCAAAAGCATACTTCTTGATACGTGCAAGTGCCTCTTTGAAGGGGATTTTATGCATATTGGCAAAGTAGATGAGGTTTTCTTTGACGGTCATATCATTGTAGAGTGCAAAATGTTGTGATACGTACCCAATTTTTGATTTTAATTCTCTTCTATCATCTTGTGTTTTAATCGCCTTCCCCAATAACCAAAGCGCACCTCCATCGATACGATAAAGTCCTAAGAGCATTTTGATAAAGGTCGTTTTCCCCGCACCATTAGCCCCTAAGAGTCCGAGGATTTCACCGCGTTTGAGTTCGATATCGACCGAATCATTAGCGATAAAGGTGCCGAATTTTTTTGTGATTTTATCAGCCTTCATGACAATTTGAGGTATCTCTTGTTTTTTCTCTCTTTTTTGCATTTTAATCTCAGGGAGTGTTTTGTTTTGTTTGAGTGCATTGATAAAAAAGAGTCCCTCGAGTGTCGGCTGTGCATGTTTGGCCGGTAGTGGATTTAATGAATAGCTTCTTTTGTCAAAGCGAATACATTGCTCTGGATTTTCACCCTCTGTGATTTCGTAAGTATTTTTTTCAATCGAAGCCAATAGTGCTTTGGCCGTCCCATTGGCGATGATTTCACCGGCATCAAAGAGCATGACACGATCCATACGACTGGCTTCTTGCATATAAGCGGTACTGACAAGAATAATAGAGCCTTCTTCTGTTCGTATGTTATCTAAAATATCCCAAAGCTCCAATCGACTCAAAGGATCGACTCCGGTTGTCGGTTCATCTAAAATCAAAAGTTTCGGACGATGTAAGAGGGTGCAGATGAGGGAGAGCTTTTGCATCATCCCGCCACTCAGTTTGCCAGCCTCACGATTAACAAAATCGGTCAAACCCGACATGTGCAAGAGACGTTTTTTGTACTCAAGAAATTTTTGGTCTTGTTTGATATTACGGATATTTGCAAAAAACTCCAGATGTTCCCCGACGCTTAAGGTGTCATACAACACCAGACCGATTCCCTGTGGCATGAGTCCAAAGTTGGATTTGATTTTATCCGCTTCTTTTGGATTGTGATAAACGGCCCCTTGGAAACTCACACTTCCTTGAAATTTGATGACTCCGGCGATAGAGAGCATGAGCGAACTTTTCCCCGCACCATCGGCTCCGATGAGACCAATAATCTCACCGTGATTGGCTTCAAATGAGACTTTTGAAATGGCTTTGACTTTATTGTAATTGACGCTGACATCGCGCACCACTAAGTCAGACATCGTTATATTTCCGGTATCTCACTGAGTGAATTTGGCAGTCCCTTGCCATCAGTTGAGATGATACCGATGGCGGGGATACCGATTTTTAGCAAAGTGTTTTCTTTCAATGGTTTGAGATGAACCGCATAGACTCTTTGAATACGATCACTTCTGACGCTGACATCTTTTGGTGTAAATTCTGCCTTATCAGCGATACGTATCACTGTAGCTTTCATGGGTTTATCTGGATTTGAATCTAAGAAAATGACGGCTTTATCGCCCACTTTGATTTTCCCATTTTCCATGGTATCGATAAAAAGTTTCAAGTACAATGTGCTAGGGTCAAGTAAGGTTGCCACAATCATTCCCGAACTGAGAACTTCTCCTGGATGGGCTATTTTTTCAATGACGACACCATTTATCGGAGATCGAATCGTAAGTTCATCGATGATGATTTGGAGCTCTTTTTTATTGGCTTGAAGGGCATCGATTTTCTTTTGGGCTGCTTCGAGCGTCGCTTGGAGCGCCGTGATTTTTTTCATTTGATACTTCGCTTGTTGGAGTGTATTTTTAGCGATAGAAATATTTTTTTGTGTTTGTATTAGTGTTTGCTCAAGGCTTAGCAGTTTATTGTGATTATGCGTCAATTCGAGTTTGGTTAATTCATATTTTTGTTTGCCAATCAATTTTTTGTTATAAAGCGTCGTCACTCTTTGTAAATCACGTTTATTTTGCGCTACGACGGCTTTGGTGGTATTGATTGAATCATGCAGGGATTTTTGGCGTGATTGTGCTATCTTGAGGGCATCGAACGCATTTTTGACATTCAATGGAAGACTATCTTTAGCGATGAGATACTCTTGTCTTGTTGCATCTAATGCCTTTTTAGCTGCTTGTATATTTTGAGTTAATGCCTCTTTTTTAGCGAGATATTCATCACTTTTTAATGTGGCGATGATGTCGCCTTTTTTGATCTGTTGTCCCTCATGAACCGTGACGCTGTCAAGACGTCCAGGGTATTTTGTGTTCAGTGCAATAAGGTCTCCATCCATCTTGCCCGTTCCTGCGATGAGATTCTTGGCTAATGTTTCAGGGTTGAGTTTATAATAAATCAATCCCAAAGCGATGATAAAAAGAACAGCAACGACGAGGTACATTCCATATTTTTTTAACACTATTGATCCTTTTGATTATTTAATGATGCGAGAAAGGTGTCATTATTAACTTCTAGCAACAATTTTGCATACGCATTATAAAGTTTAGCTTCGATTTGAATCAAAAAAGCTCGTGCCATCGCAGAAGATGAGATGGCGCGACTGAGGACATCAGCATCACTCAATTGATTTTCAAATTTTTCTTTTATGAGTTTTTCATAGGTTTCTTGTGCCTTTAGTCGCGCTTGTGCAGAGCTTTTTTGGCTGCGTAATGATTGGTAGGTCAAATACGTACTATAGAGTTCTGTTTTGACGCGATCGGTATAAGATTGGAGCATCAGCGCATTGGCTAGCTTGCTCTTTCTGGCCGCTTCGATTTGATGGTCGTCTTTAAATCCAGAAAAGAGATTGTAGTTGATTTTAAAACCCGCCGCACTCTTGTTTTTATTTGTGTATCCATCACCATTTAACGCGGGAGTGTCTCCCCCATATGCCACTTGCGCAAAAAGAGCCACATGAGGATAATACCCACTTTTTGCCAATCGAATGTTCGCTTGCGTCTCTTTGACGAGCAGTTTCATCGCTTGGATATCAGGTCTTTTTTGTAGTGCTTCGCTTTTGAGCTTAGTATAAGCGATGGTACCGATTTTGGGTAGTGATGCTACTGTATCAATGGTGGTATTGGCGAGAAATGAGAGTTGTCGCAAAAGGATTTTGTATTGATTTTTCGTATTGACAAGTTCTGATTGGATTTGGTGCAAGGCTGCTTCCATGCGATACAGTTCTGATGAAGAACACATCCCCTCCTCAAAAAAACCTTGTACTTTTTTGTAACTCTCTTGCGTTGCGGCTAAGGCCTCTTTTTGTGATACTATGATGTGCTTCATGGCAAGAGCTTGAGTATAAAGATGCACGATATTGAGATACAGGGTTCTCTTACTATCTTTGACTTTCAAAGTGGCTCGCTGTTTTTTGAGTTGCGCCTCATCAATACGAGCACTAATCGCAAAACCACTAAAAAGTGGATAAGAGAGACTCACCGCACCGGTATATATATTTTGAGATTGCATCTGCCATGTTCCCCCGCCTAAACTAGCAGGTAGATAGACGACGGGTTTTTCATCGAGATATGTGCCACCATAAGAGAGGTCTAAAGAGGGATAATTTGAAGACTTTGCAACATCAAGCAAATGCTCATAAGCTTTGGCTTGTTGCTGTGCCGCTTGGATAGATGGATTGGTTTCGCTTGAGGCGATAATCTGCGGAAGTGTTGCTGCTAAGGCATAGGTACTCAGTATTAAAAGAATAAATAATAATTTTTTCACGTAGTTCCTTTACATAACTATCTTGGGTCATTCTAGAACGAATTTGCTTAGACATTAATAAATTATTATAAATGTCATTTTAGTCACTAATCTTTTTGTAGTATTAAAAATGTTTTGCCATTTTTTCCAATAGGGCAATCAGTGTCTTTTTTTCTTCTTCGCTGAAATTTTTATAGACTTTTTTGAGTAATTCTGCTGAAATTTTCTCAAATGTAGGCTGTAGGGCATACCCTTTATGAGTGAGTGAGATATAAATCACACGCTTATCCTTCAGCGAACACTCTTTGGTAACAAAGCCTTGCTGATAGAGTTTATTAACCAGTGCGGTGATGTTAGATGTGTCTTTTTGAATACCACGGGCGAGCTTGTGCATGGTCAGGGGAGTATCTGCATTTAAAAGCTCTATCAAAATATCACCATGACTGGCTACCAAGCCGTGGATACCATTTTTGTTCAATTCTTGTAAAATAATCTGATTGGCTTTATGTTTTATCTTGGCGATAAGGCTGATGACATGGCTTGTATTGTTCAAGATACTACCATTACATCTGTATTATTTTCGAAAATTCATCAAAATTATGAATATGATTTTTTGTCAGATCCGTGTGTATGATTTCAAGGTCCAAAATTGTCTCTTTGAGTTCAAGTTGTTCCATCAAATCACTCTTTGTGATAGTAGTATGGTGCGGATTTAGGATGAGAAAATCATCTCCAAACATTCTAAAAATAATAGCTTTTGGGTAAAATTGTGTTAATTTATCCGCAATAAAACAGAGTTTATTATCTCCTTCTAGCCAGCCATAGGTTTGGTTATATTGACTAAAATGTTTTAAGGTGACAAAATATGAGCAATAAAATGTCTCATTACCCGTTTTTTTGATTGCTTCTAAAACATGATTAAAATAACGATAATTGTAAAGATTTGTTAAAGAATCTCGGTAATAAAATACCACGCGTGCTTCTTCTAGTTGGTTGCTTAAGTAGTTTTGCTCAATCGGCAATATCCCACACTTTTCAAATAAGGGCAGGGCTGCTTTGACGACTTCAGGTGCAAATTGTTTGCCACTCAAGGTACGAATCTCATCGAGTGCAGCGGGGAGGTCTTTTTTGGCCTTATAGATTCTATTGCTTGTCATCGCATCAAAGGCATCACATAAAATCAATATATGCGATAATAGATTCATCTCATGACCAAGAAGCCCTTTTGGATAGCCTTTGCCATCAAAACGCTCATGATGATTGATGACAATAGCCGCATGTGGCTTAAATGCTTCGATAGAATCGAGTATTTCAAAGCTACATACGACGTGGTCTTGAATGATTTTATACTCACTAGCTGTTAGTTTTCCAGGCTTTAGAAGTATGGAATCTGGAGTGGCCACCTTGCCGATATCATGCATCATCGCTGCTTCATGCAGGATGTCGATATCGTGCTGTGGGACTTTCAATTCCTGTGCTAGTAAGAGCGCATATTCAGCGACGCGTCTTGTATGACCTGCTGTGTAGGTATCACGCTTTTCAATCAAATCCAGCATTGAGTATAAAACTTGCTGATAGTTTTTGACTGCTTTTTGTTGGTGGATACATTTGAGCTCATTTTCTTTGGCTTCTATCTCATGACGCTCTTTTTTATATAAAGTCAAAATAGCGATGAGTGTGAGAAGTGCGGCTATAAAATAAAAAGATATATTGGATAGAAGTAATTCTTTGCGGAGTTCTCTCTCGGCTGTATTGATTGATGTATTCAAGCCATCAATATAGACACCCGTTGCGATAATCCAATCAAAAGGTTCAAAGAGTTTTCCGTGAGAGAGTTTATGTCGGATGGCATTTGACGTTTTTTTCTTGAAATAATATTCTAGAAACACCTCGCCATTTTTTCTGATTCCTTCTAATTCTGTTTTATAAGGGAATCCCCCTTTTATATCTTGCATCGATGTGGATAAGTGCATGCCTTCTGTTGCTTTCAAGTTGGGATGAATACGCCGAATAGCATAGTTTTCTCCACCTTGATAGTTTTTGATTTCATTGACCCACACATAGGTATCTGGATTGGTAAATTTTAGCGTATGAATATAATGGTACAAGAGGTTTTTTGTAACATCATGAATGGTTTTTTTGTCAATTTCTGCTTTTAATATGAGATTATTTTTGATAGATTTGACGCTAATAATACCAGCATTCAAATCGACATTATCATTATCCTGATTTTCAGGTGTTTTCTCTAGCAGTGTGGGGTCTCCACACACAATATTATTTTTATCATGATAGAGTAAGTATTTGATATGGGGCGTATTTGAAAATATTTTTTGAACGCTATCACAAGTTTTTTGATACGATGTTTTTGGAGGGATCGTATCGAGTTGGTTCATTTGTTGATTGAGATTTGAGCGAAAATTTACATAAGTATTGCTCAGTGTATTGAGCGCAGCATAATAGACCGTATTAATAATCTCTCTAGAGTGATTTTTTTGCAGGAGAAGGGTGTGTTTTGTGATCACATCATGATAGGTTTCATAGATTTTTTTATCTTTGTATGCATCAATCCACAAAAGGGTACCAATCAAAAGGACTACAAATAAGATAATGTTAATGAGTCTGCTTTTTAGGATAATCATACATCTCTCTTTTGGAAGATTATTGTGTTAGTATAGCCAAAAGGAGAGAAAAAGTATAGCCATGAGATAATAAAAAATAATCTTTAGCCAAGTAGATAGTAAATCACACTCGTCGTTCCAAAAGAAAAGAGGATACCATAGCCTACGATAGCGGAGCTCAGTCTTGGTGCGAGTCCTGCCATCGAGGCCATCGCACCGGCTGTAATCATTGCGGGCATGGCCGCTTCCATGATAGAAACTTTTGCCGCCAAAGTATCCCAACCAAAGGTGAAACAGATAAGAAAAGCCAAAAGAGGAGAGATGATTAGTTTGATAATCGATGAGAAGACAAAGGGTTTCATATCTGCTGCTGGAATTTTAAATTTCAACTGCAAACCAACAGCAATCAAGACCAGCGGTACAATGGTTGCGGAGAGACTTTTCAAGATATGCGTCATCATCGGTGGAAATGTTGTGTTGAGGAAACAGAGTGCGACGATTAACGAGAGAAAAGGAGGGAAAGTGAGGACTTTCATCGTGATGATTTTAAAGCTAGTTTTGCTACCACCAGAATAATAAGAGAGGACAAACGTCGCATAACTCACGAGAAAGATAAAGGTTCCCAATTGATCATACACCAACAAATAAGCCATCGATTCTTGACCGTAATAGGCATTTAAAAATGGAATACCCACAAATGATGTGTTCCCCAGGACGGTCACCAATAAGAGTGCGCCCGTTACTTCTTTGGAAAAAGCCATCCACCGCGATACAAAAAAAGTAATCACCGCCGTGATGCTCATAACACTCCATGCAATGACGATAGGAATCAACATATGAAGAGATAAGGTCATCGTAGGGATTTCGAGCAGAATTATGGCCGGCATTGAAATATAAAGTACAAATTGATTCAATATAGCAGGAGCGCGTCTTGGAAAGACCCGAAGCTTTTGAAAGAGATATCCGATACTAACACACACGATGATAAGTGCAAAATTTTCCATTACAGTAACTTCTTGACAAATAAAATAGTAGACAGATGGCTTGATTTCATGAAAAGAGTTTGAAGTGATTGATGAAAATGAAATCACATCAGTAAAGTTTGGATGAAAAGAAAAAGCGTGCCCAACTTTTAGAGCGAAATTATATCAAAAATAGATAAGACATAGGTTAAAATCCCATCTTTTTTATCGCAACAAAATGCAGAGTATGCCTTTAATTTTGCTCATAATCAAAAGGTTTTAGTTGGCCTTTTTCGACTTTATAGACGCGATCGGCGATACGTTTACAATCTTGTAAATCATGAGTTATCATGATAGTGTGTAATTGTCTTTTTTGGGAAATATTTTTGACTAAATCCAGCATTTTGATGCGTGTTTCCAAATCCAAACCACTAAAAGGCTCATCCAAGAGCAAGATAGGTTTTCGTCGGATGAGTGATCGTGCGAGTGCGACTCTTTGACTCTGCCCACCGGAGAGCGATGCGGTGATTTTGTCCTCAAATCCTTCTAATTTGACCTCTTTTAAAATCGTTTTGGCCTCATGAATGTCTTCACTTTTGGGTTTTAGCGATGAGGTGATGCCTAAAAGTACATTTTTGATGACGCTCAAATGCTCAAACGTATTGTATTTTTGAAACAGTATCGTCAGCGGGCGTTTTTGAGGCTCTTGCCTGCTGATATCTTGGCCCTCAAAAAGAATCGTACCGCTTTGAGGCTCCAAAAATCCAGCAATCAAATCCAAAAAGGTTGATTTGCCACTGCCACTGTGCCCAATGACTCCGACAATCTCATTTTGTGCCACACTGCCGGTAAAGTCGTAGCGCGTATGGATATCGTTTTGTTCGTAAGTATAGGTAATATTATTGATTTGTAGCACGAAAATTCCTTGTAAAAACTTTGGGTAGCAAGATGAAAATACTCAGGGTCAACACCAACAGCATCAATGCGACACCGGCGCCATCTTTGGTATTATAAGAGCCCATTAATCCATAAAGATACCAAGGTAGCGTCGTAATCTCATCACTGCCAAACAGCGCAATGACGCCTAAATCTCCAAGAGAGAGACAAAAAGAGAGTGCGGCTACATACGCCACAGAGGTTTTGAGGTAGGGCCATTCGCAATAAAACCAGCGGGATTTTCCCTCTAAATTCAAAGAAAAAGCCAATTTATCATAGCGTTGTGCAATTTTTTGCATGGAGGGATAGAGAATGGAGAGGGCAAAGGGTAGCGACATTAATATATTGGCAGATAAAAGAGCCAAAAGAGCCCAAAGTACCTGAGGGCCTTGAAATGTTTGTGAAAACATAAAAAATCCCAATCCTAAAATTAGCGACGGGATGGCTAAGTAAATATTGCCACTAAAGGCGATGAGTAAATCAATCAGCGTGCGTGCTTTTGATTTTTTGATGCGGTGGTTGATGTTAAAATTCCTCCGTGCATCACTCATCAACAGGGCACAGATAACTGTCATGATACTAGAACAAGAGGCTATCAAGATACTAGTAAAGAGTGACTTTAAAAAGAGAGCATCGTGAAATATCCTCCCAAAATTGGCTCCCAAACCATCCACTACAATCGAGATAAGTGGCAGGATAAACAAAAAGGAACAGAGCAAAATTATCAAAATTTGCACGCGATGTGTTGCTATGGGTTCACGCCAGGGCACGGGGGTGCTGGCGGTTTTGATATTGGATAATCCTGTATGAAAATTGGACGATAAAATGACCAAAAAAAACGTGATACTAAGCTGAATGAGTGCTAATTTCAAGGCCATCGGTATATCAAAATCGATTCGTATGGCTTCATAGATAGAGACTTCAAGCGTGTTATATGCAGGAGACCCACCCAATACTAAAACGATAGCAAATGAGGTAAAACAGAGTAGAAATATGGTTGAGGCGATACTCTTGAGTGAATTTTTTATCGCAGGAAATTCTATGAGTACAAATCGTGTCAAAACAGAAAAACCAAGACTTTTGGATAGTTTGTACCGCTCTTTTGGAATGGATTCAAACACATGCAAGATGCTCCTTGCGGCAAAGGAAGCATTGAGATAAACGTGAGCGACTAAAATACCACTGAGCCCATAAACAAAATTACCCAAGGAAGTATCAAAAAGGGACAAGAGTGCTCTATTGACCCAGCCATTATTGCCCAGAATTGAAATGATGCCAAATACAACGATGAGCGTGGGTAAGACCAAAGAAGAAGAGAGGAGTGCAATCAGAAGATTTCTGCCAAAAAATGCATTTTGATGGGCTAATGACCAGGCTAACAAGGTGCCGATTATAAGCGATAAAAGTGTGGATAAAAAGGCTTGAAAAATCGTAAATTCGATAAGATGGATGATGCGGTGATTGAGAAAATTAAAGGAAAATTCTATCTGATTGGTGTGCAAAAAAAGGATATAAAAGATACTCAATGCCAACAATAAAAAACTCAAAGCTATGATGCTACCAGGAAGAATAGCGGCGCGAAATCTCCAGATATTTTTAATCACAAAACAGATCTTTATAAGGCATTGAGCCATTCATCAAGATAGTGTTTTTTATTGGTCTCTATCTCTTTGTCATCGAGTAGGAGCATGTGCGTGGGTATGTACAAAGATTCAAATCCTTTAGGCAAGCCTTGTTTGGTTTTGATGACGGGATAGGCCCAGTTGGTTGTGGGGATAATATTGGCAAAAGTCTCACTGAGGGTAAACGCCAAAAACTTTTTTGCCAACGCTTTATGCGGCGATGATTTTAGTAAGGCAGAGACTTCGATTTGCGCATAATGCCCGTTTTTAAAAGGGGCGGCTTTATAGTTTGATTTGTGCTCTTCGATGATGTGATAAGCCGGAGAGGTCGTGTAGGACAATACCATCGCCGCTTCGCCTTTTAAAAAGAGGCCATAAGCCTCAGACCAACTTTTGGTGATGGTGAGAATGTGTGGTGATAATTGCCTCCAATAATCACCCGCTTTATCACCATAGACCGCCTTAATCCAGAGCAAAAGTCCCAAGCCTGGCGTGGATGATCTTGGGTCTTCGATGATGATTTTAAAATCTTTTGGCATTTTTAAGAGGGCATCAAAAGAGTGCGGGACCTTGTGGGTTTTATGGGCATCATAGACAAAAGAAAAATAGCTATAATCAAAGGGCAAAAAGATGGTATCATGCCATGCAATCGGAAGAGAGAGTGCGGAAGTATCGATACCATGTTCCATAAAGAGATGCGTTTTTCTAGCGATATTGGCAGAACTTTTGTCCAATCCCATCAAGATATCGGCTTTGGTATTTTTGCCCTCAAGTTGGATTTTGCGCAAGGCACTAATCGCACTGGATGTGGTGACAAACTTTAAATTACAATGATACTTTTTCTCAAAAGCCGCTTTGATTTTAGGCCCAGGCCCCCAAGAAGCAGCAAAGGAAGCATAAGCATATACTACCAAAGTGGGTTTTTCGCTTTGTGCTTGAAGCAAAGTGGTGAGCAAGAGGATGCAAAAGATGTATCGCCATGATGTGGATTTGTTTTTCATAATTATTTTACCTTTTTCCTACGCCCGCATTATCGGGATCAGGTTCATTCGATTCTAAAATAGAATGTGTTGGGTTTTATCTCAGCCATTATTGTGGGCACCCCATAAACAATACTAATGACTTGAATTATACAAACTTAGATTAAATTGCAACTTAATTTTCTCTCTATCATGATATGATTTTTATGGTTGAAATGATATGATTAGAACATGAAAAATATTCCAATAAAGAGATCATGAATGAGCAGATTAATCGCACATCTGGTGCAAAAGACAACGCTATCAAAACAGCAAATAGAAAATATTTTGAAATTATTACAAGATGGGGCTACGATTCCCTTTATCGCACGCTACCGAAAAGAGATGAGTGGTGGGGCGAGTGATGAAGTGTTGCGTGAGTTTGAGACGTTGTATCTTAGCAGCAAAAGATTATTAGAAAAAAAAGAAGAAATCACCCGACTGATTCAAGAGCGCGCCACTTTGAGTGATGCGATACGAAAACGCATTGAAGCGGCGGATAATCTGAGAGTCTTAGAGGATATTTATCGCCCCTTTAAAGAGAACAAAACATCACGTGGGGGTATGGCGATTGCTAGTGGTTTAGAGCCATTGGCGCAGCAACTCCAAAGCGGAAGGCATAGTATTGCAGCACTTCGTCAGCTGGCTCAGAATTTTTTAAATGAGACCATTACCTCGATTGATGCCGCTATCAAAGGAGCCCAAGATATTTTAGCCCAACGCTATGCAGAAGATTCTAACAACCGAGAGGCGCTTCGAGCGAGTATGCTTCGCTCTGGGATTATGGAGATTAAAAAAACAAAAAACTTTCAAGAAAAGGGTCTCTTTAAAAACTTTATAGATAAAAAAGAAAAGATATCCTACATACCATCGCATCGTTATTTGGCTATCATGAGAGGAGTTCATGAAAAAGAGTTGAGTGTTAAAATATCCATTGCCCTAGAGCGGGTAGAAGCAGACATCAAAAGACACACCATCCCCCACAATGCGGCAGATTCCAAGGCGCTTCTTTTTGACGCGTATTTAGATGGTTTTAAACGATTGCTTTTTCCTTCTATTGAGCGTGAAGTTCATGCGATTTTAAAAGAGCGAGCCGATGAAGCGGCTGTCACGGTTTTTGGTAAAAATTTAGCACAGCTTCTGCTCACGCCACCGGTGACAAAGCGTGTGATATTAGGGGTGGATCCTGCCTTTGTGAGTGGCTGTAAACTGGCTGTTATCGATGAAAACGGTAATTATTTAGAACATGTGGTGATTTATCCAACCGCACCCAAAAATGATTATGAAAACTCTAAAAAAACCGTAGCAAAACTCACAGAAAAATATCATATTAGGGCGGTGGCCATTGGAAATGGAACGGCCTCAAGAGAAACGCAAGAGTTCTTTGCCAAGCTCAATCGTGATGGTATCAAACTCGACTATACGGTTGTCTCAGAAGCGGGAGCGTCAATCTATTCTGCTTCAAAATTGGCACAAGATGAATATCCTATGCTAGATGTGACGATACGAGGCGCCATCTCCATCGCCCAACGGTTGCGAGACCCGATGGCTACTTTTGTGAAAATTGATCCCAAATCATTGGGAATTGGACAATATCAACATGATGTCAATCAAAAATTATTAGAAAAAAAACTTCGTGATATCACTACCGATCTTGTCAATCGCGTAGGGGTGGATATCAACTCAGCATCCCTCTCTTTGCTCTCTTATGTCGCAGGTATTGGGCCGAGTATTGCGGCAAATATCATAAAATATCGCAATGAAAATGGTAATTTTCGTACCAAATCAGATTTACTTAAAGTCAAAGGCTTGGGGCAAAAGGCCTACGAACAAGCGGCCGGATTTATCCGCATCAAAGAGGGTGAGAATCCATTTGACAATAGTGGCATTCATCCTGAGAGTTATACTATTGCCCAAAAACTTGAACCGATGGATTTGGACTCTATCAATCTCAATGCGTGTGCATCCACGTTGGGTGTTGGCGTGTTGACACTCAAAGATATTATTTTTGAACTGAAAAAACCGGGTTTTGATCCACGAAGTACATTACCGGCTATCCCTTTTAAAAATGATGTTACTGACATCACCATGATAAAAGAGGGCAGTGTGGTCTCAGGAATCGTGCGCAATATCACTGATTTTGGTGCTTTTGTAGATATTGGATTAAAACATGATGGGATGATTCACATCTCAAAGATGCGTGAAAAAAGAATATCCCATCCTCTGGAAGTCTTAGCCCTCAACCAATATTTGCCACAAATCACAGTCGTATCGGTTGATTATGAGACGGGAAAAGTAGGTTTGAGTCTTATTGAATCGTAATAATCATTGGAGGTATCATGAGGATTAAATCATTTTTTACACCCAATCCTGAGCATAAAAAGAAATATGGCTTGAGTGAAATCTTTCAATACCTAGGTCCCGGTTTGCTGGTGACTGTTGGCTTTATTGACCCAGGAAATTGGGCTTCAAATATAGCAGCGGGTTCGATGTTTGGATACACACTATTGTGGATGGTGACGCTCTCTACGGTGATGTTGATTTTGTTACAGCATAATGTGGCTCAGCTTGGTATTGTCACCGGAGATTGCTTGGCAGAATCTGCGATGAAACATCTCAATATTCATGTTGCGAGGTTGATTCTCTTAAGTGCATTGCTAGCGATTATCTCGACCGGATTGGCTGAAATACTCGGTGGTGCGATTGCATTACAGATGCTTTTTAATATTCCCATTGTCATCGGTGCGGTGATGATTTTGGCCGTAGTGCTGGTATTATTATTTACCAATACTTACAATAGGTTAGAAAAATTGATTATCGGATTTGTCTCAATTATTGGGTTTTCTTTTTTATATGAGATGAGTATCGTCACGATTGATTGGCCCGAAGCGCTCAAAAGTTGGGTGAGTATTAGCATTCCCGATGGCTCGATGATTATCGTCATGGCCGTACTGGGTGCTGTGGTGATGCCGCATAATCTTTTTTTGCATTCTGAGGTGATTCAAAGCAGACAATGGAACAAAGAAGATGCGACGATTATGAAAAAGCAATTAAAATATGAATTTACCGATACCTTTGTCTCCATGCTCATCGGCTGGGCCATCAATAGTGCGATGATTATTCTCGCTGCTGCTGCTTTTTTTGATAAGAAGATTGTCGTCAATGAATTAGAACAAGCCCAACACTTATTGAGTCCGATGCTAGGCTCCCAAGCCGCACTTGTTTTTGCTGTGGCGTTGTTATTGGCGGGGATTGCATCAACAATTACCGCAGGAATCGCAGGAGGGACGGTCTATGCGGGTGCTTTTAGAGAGCCTTATAATATTCGAGATATTCATACTAAAGTGGGCGTTGCTGGGGTGTTGATTTTTGCGACATTAATCATATTTTTGATTTCAAATCCCTTTAAAGGATTGATTTATTCCCAGATGATACTCAGTATTCAATTACCGATTACTGTTTTTTTACAAATTTATTTGACATCATCACAAAAAGTGATGGGTGTGTATAAAAATTCAAAATTAATGCAATTTTTATTGGTCAGCATTGGTGTGATTTTAACCATTCTCAATATTTTATTGTTTATCAGTTTTTTTTAAACACTGAGCATATCCTTATCAATCAAAATCAGCTATAATACGGGCATGAATAAACAACCCAATAACCCAATGCATAACATCACACTCGAACATATTGTGACATATTTATATGAATATTATGGCTGGGAAGAACTCGGCCGACGCATCAATATCAAATGTTTTAATATCGACCCATCGGTCAAATCGAGCTTAAAATTTTTAAGAAGAACGCCTTGGGCGAGAGAAAAAGTAGAAAAACTCTACCTTAAGACCATTTGACGATATGTTTGGTTTTGCTCCCAAAGAGTAAGATACGCCCATATCTGCCACCCCAAAAGATAAATAAAACAAGCCACGCACTAAAAGAGATGTCAAACAAAAAATTCATGTCCCATCCAAAGGCGATATTGACGCTATAGAGTGCTCTTGCAAGTACGAGAAATTGTGTAAAATAAAAGAGAAAAATAGCCATTTTATCAGCATGAATGACTTGCCCGGAGTGTCCATAGATGACGCGCGTCCCAAATCCGATTAAAATCGTAGTGAGAAATCCAAGTGCCAATAGGTGTACCCCTAAAAAATAAAATGATCGCTGCCAAAGTAACTCAGCAGAGAAACTAAGGGCTGAGAATAAAAAAGAAAAAGGAAACCAAAAGAGAGCAAGATGTAAAATCCACAAGATAGCAGGAGACCTAAGGGGATGCAGCCTCCAGCGTAAAAATTCGCGAAGCAGATAAACAAAAAGTGCAAAATCGACAAAAATTTCTGCTATTGTAAACTCAAATATCCGAAAAATACTCATCATGATAAACAAAAGAAACGTGATGGCGACAAAGTTTTTGTTTTTGGCGGCAGTTGATTGTGAAAAGGCCGGAACCATGCGTTGGGCGACACTAAAAGTCAAAAAGATAACAAAAAGATAAAAAGAGATGGTAATGGCACTCTTTTGTAATACAGGAATCACCAAACTCACACCAAATAAAAGGTTGCCTAAAATTCCAAGATAAGAACTCACTAAAATCCAAAATGAGTCTGATTTATTGGTGGCTTGACTGATTTCATAGATGTTTTGAAGTTTTAACACTATAAATATTTGAGATATCATGAGCAGAACAATCGCAAGGATAACACCACTTTTAAAAAGAAGAGCGCCTAATAAAAAAAGAATTGATCCTAAGACATTGGCATAAAAAATCGTGAGATAAAAAGATTTTTTGACAACGTGAGTGTGATTGAACTTGGGAAAAGTTGTCAACAAAAAGCCGATGAAAACATTCAAAAAGACCAAAAAAATCAAAGAATAGGTATGAAAAAGCAAATTTGATATTTGAAGGGCTAAGACCCCTTTGTAATTGAGAGCAAAAAGAAGCATCATGATAATCGCATTGATGACGCCAAGGACGAAAAAAGGCTGATGCGGTTGGGATAAAAAATAGTTTTGTTTTTTCTGTGCTGGTATGAACATTGATACTCCTGTAAATTAGTTTTACTTATGTTGTAACAAGAAAGTATACTCTAAATATTGATGATGCAGTTTGATATTCATCAAGATTAATGGCTCATTTTTCTAAAAGCTCTACGAACTTAGATACAATACACAAAAAATAAAGAGGAATCCAATGGATACAAAAAACAGCGAGACAACTCGTGCGAAAACAGCCAAGCAAATTCGTGAATCTACCAAACTCACCACTTCAAAATTGGCCGTAACATTAGGTCTCAAAACAAATGAACTCAATAAAATATTTGTAGCGATGGGGTATTTGGAGAAAAAAGGCAAAAATTTTACTCTGACCAAACAAGGCAAAGCCATGGGTGGCGTCATGAAATCAAACGGAACACGAGCGTATATTTTGTGGGATGAAAATACGACAATCTCTTAAACAGAATCGGTCTCTTTTTTATGTAACATACGGATGGTCTCATAATCCTCTTTTCTAAAAAAGTTGAGTAGATTATCAACCTCTTCGGAAGAGTGTCCGAGTCCTAGCAAGGTCTCAGCACCAAGACGTAAACTCCCCTCCACTGATTCAGGCATCGCCCATGTGGCACCATAATCGATTAAAATATCGCGTGTTTGCATGTTGCGCGTTCGTGAGAGAATGCGCAGTGTGGGGTAGAGGCTTCTTATATGTGAAATGATTTTGGATGAATTGTTGTGATTATCCACTGTCACGATGACCGCTTGCGCACGCTCTAAATTAATATGAGAGATAAAATTATAATCGCTCAACTCCCCATAATAAACATAACGGTCCTCTTCTTGTCCTAAAGCGACGCGTTTTGGATCAATATCAAATGCGATATAAGGGACATTGGCGTGTTGTAGCATGGTTGCAATCAATCGTCCCACTCGTCCGTATCCTGCGATGACCACGCCTTTGTAAAATCCATCAGGAACATAGGCTGATTGGATTTTGGGTGGAGTATCGTTGAATTTGATGGCCAATTTTTCTCCGAGATTGACGATGAGTGGTGTCAAAAGCATACTAAAGGATATGATAGTGATAGCTACGACAAACATCGTATCATCAATGACGCCCAATGCCTTGGCTGAGCCAAATAATACAAAACCAAATTCTCCACTTTGTGCCAATAAAAATGAGACAGAAATCGCCGTAGAGCGTTGGTATCCAAGATAGAGCATCAAGAGAAACAGCGTTGCGATTTTAATGCCCATAATGGCCACTAAATGTTGCAGCAAAATCACCGGATGATTCATGATGGAGGGCAGATCCACAGACATCCCCACCGCAATAAAAAACAGTGTCATCAGAAGCCCTTTATAAGGCTCAACACTGGCTTGAATTTGATAATGGTACTTGGAACTTGAGAGCATCATACCCATAATAAACGCACCCAACGCCATAGAGAGTCCGGCATGTTCCATCGCCCATGCGGCAAAGATGACAGAGAGCATCACGGTAAAAAAGAAAGCATCACGATTTTTGTATTTGACCAAATAATCTAAGAGTCGCGGGATAATGTATTTGCCCAAACCAATCAAAATACCAATCGATCCGATGGTGATAAAGATTTGATACCCTAGAGGATGACCTGTGGAGAGTTCCCCTTTGTCGGCCAAGATAGGTACCAAGGCTAAAAGCGGTACGACGGCCAAATCTTGCATCAATAAAATCGCAAATCCACTTTTACCGACATCTGAATAAAAGATTCCTTTGTCTTGGAGGATTTGCATCACAAAAGCAGTCGATGAGAGGGCAAAAGTCAATCCGATGATGAGAGCAGCCTGCCATGAAGAGGCATAAAAAAGACTGTAAAGATAAATCAGTGAACCTGAGAGCAAAATCTGCCCGCTTCCTAGCCCAAAGACCTCTTTTCGCATACGCCACAGTTTTTTAGGTTGCATCTCTAAGCCGATTACAAAGAGTAAGAGTACGACACCAAATTCTGTGATATGCCGTACGGTATCGACCTCTTTGGTTAAAATGGGACCAGGAGAATAGGGCCCCACGATGACTCCCACTAATAACAATCCTAAAATACTGCCAAGACCTAATCTTTTTGAGAAGGCCACGAGCAAGGTAGCGACTGCAAATAAGTATAATGTTGAAGTCAAGAGCGCACTGTTTGTCATGGGAAGCCTTAATCCTACTTTTGTCGAAAATTATGTTGTTTGTTGATTTTTTGTTATTATATACAAATAGTGAGAATTATCAAAGAGACAGCCTGTATATTTTATCGATTTTTTAGCCGTATCTATGATTTTTTTGTGAGAGTTAGATAAAATATCTCCAATAAATTTTGAGAAAATCTATAACATCAAAGGATTGTGAGTTTGTATGGAAAAGATGATTGAGACAGAAATACTCGTAGTCGGAGGTGGCCCAGCAGGAGCATCAGCCGCACGATATTTAGCGAAGGGTGGTAAAGATACCATTTTGATTCAGCGTCATTTAGCGTTTAAAAAGCCCTGTGGCGGTGGTCTTCGTATGGATGCGTTTGAAACCTTTGAATTAGATCATGATCTCATTCAAAAACGTGTCAATACCATAACATTAGTTTACAAAGATAAAAGAGTCCTCGTAGATATTTCCCACGCCCCCTTAGCGATTGTAGATCGTGTAGCATTTGATACTGCATTGCGAGAAAAAGCAGTACAAGCAGGGGCACAGTTATACGAAGCACGCTGGATTGATTGTGAAATTTTTGATACGCATATCGTCTCCAAAATCAAACAAGCAGACCGCTATGTTTTCGTGCGCTCACGTTATCTCATCGCCGCCGATGGGGTTAATTCAAAAATTCGCCAACGCATCAACAAAGACCACGTTCCCTCATTACTCACATGTTATGCTGATATTCACTCCCAAAGCTATGATACCTGCGCTTTTCATTTTGGCTCCAAAGTTGCAGGTCAGTATTATGCTTGGGCCTTTCCTCATGCGCAAGGAGCCAATATCGGCACGGTTGTTGGTTGTGAGACCACACTCACACAACTAAAAGCGCAATTGCATATCGATACTCCCACAAAAAATCGTGGCTATGCGATTCCTGAATTTGAAAATAATCTTTTTTATAAAAATCGTGTTTTTTTTGTGGGAGATAGTGCGTCTCAAGTGCTACCTTTTACCTTTGAAGGGATTTATTATGCGATGGCTTCGGCGAAGATTTTAGCCGATGTCGTGAGTGAAGACCAAGCACCCAAAGAATACGAAAAGCGCTGGAATGAACACTATGCCAAAGTATTTATGACGTTGCGACGCTTACAAAAAATCTTCTTATATAATGATTTTATGATTGCTATCATGATGAGACTCTTCAAGCACCGTTACATCCAAAAACAGATGGTTGAATTGTGGAGAGGAAAGCGTGATGTGACTCTTGATTTTGGCTTTTTTATTCGTGTGTTAAAACGACTGCTATTGAGAGATTAAAGTAGAATTTTTATTTAGGAAAAGGCGCTATAATGTGCGATAAATCGATACAACGGGATGTTATGAAAGCAGACAATAACAGTACAAAAAACAGTACAAAAAACAGTACAAAAAACAGTAGTGTAGGATTATTAGGTGCGATAGCTATTGGTGTGGGTGGCATGGTTGGCGGCGGTATCTTTGCGGTCTTAGGGGAAGCGGTCTCCTTAGCTAGCGGCGCTACTGCAGTCGCTTTTTTGGTTGCAGGATTGGTCGCGTTGTTGAGTTCCTATTCGTATGCCAAACTCTCCGTTGCTTATCAAAATCGAGGCGGTACGGTGGTATTTATCGACAATGCTTTTAAACACAACCTGCTCTCAGGTGGCATCAATCTGTTTCTATGGCTAAGCTATCTTGTGACGATTTCACTCTATGCGAGTGCCTTTGCTTCTTATGGTCTGACTTTTGTTCATGATGGTGAGAGTATGACGTGGTTGCGCCATGTGTTCATCAGTTTGGCGATTTTATTGCCAGCGGGGATTAATCTGCTCAATGCGACTTTTGTCAGCAAATCCGAATCAATCATCGTGGCGATTAAGATTATATTATTGGTGATTATTATATTTTTTGGCGCCTCTCATGTGGATATGAACCGCCTCTCTGTGAGCCATTGGGAATCTCCCCTTTCTATCATTGCCGCAGGGATGATTATCTTCGTGGCTTATGAGGGATTTGAGTTGATAGCCAATACCGCAGAAGAGATCAAAAATCCCACAATCAATCTCCCCCGAGCTTTTTATGGGTCAGTCATTTTTGTGATTTTGCTCTACCTTTTGATTGCCGTGATTACGGTGGGGTCAGTTTCGCAGAGTGAATTGATGGCGGCCAAAGATTATGCGCTGGCTATTGCGGCGAAACCCTCTTTGGGTCATGTTGGTTTTGTGGCGGTTTCCATTGCGGCTTTGTTGGCGACGTTTTCGGCGATTAATGCGACCATTTATGGCAATGCAAGATTGGGTTATATTATCGCAAAAGAAGGAGAGTTACCACAAGTATTAGATGAACAAAAGCGTGATATCCCGATGATGGGCGTCATCATGACCACACTGATTAGTCTTTTTATTGCCAATACCATTGACCTCAAAGAGATTGCGATTATCGGAAGTGCTGGATTTTTATTGATTTTCTCACTGGTCAATATCAGTGCGTACAAACTCTACCGCCATATCAATGGCAATAAAATCCTCATCATGATCTCTTCTATTGTGAGCGTGTTGTCCTTGTTGACACTCTTAGGGCATACCTATACCAAAGACCCCAAAGCGATTGTCGTGTTTTTTGTATTTATCATACTTTCTATTGGTTTTGAATATTTTTACGGCACATTGGTACGGGGACATTTTTTCAATAGAAAGTACAAATAATGACATAAAAAAGTCAATAAGTTTGCTACAATACTGTAAAATTTTTGAGTCTAAAAAGGCAGTATAAAAGATGACAAAAAATACGCGCTCCGTGCTTCAAATTTCCTCACTTTTTGTCGCGATTGGGTTCTTGGCTCTTGGCTATGGTATGATTTTTACCTATATTGGTATCTATCTCAAAGGAGAACATATCAGCAATGCTGTGATTGGGATGATTAATGCAGCGTTTTTTATGGGCTCGATTGCTTCTTCTATCTTTAGCCAGAAAATCATCTCACAAGTGGGACATATTCGCAGTTTCTCCGCTTTTGCTTCTGTGATGGTGGTGACTTTTTTATTGCAAACGCTTTTCTCCAATGAAATATTGTGGGGCGTGTTGCGATTTTTCGCCGGATTTGCATATTATGGATTGTTGATTATCATCGAGAGTTGGCTCAATGAAAAAAGTACCTCCGATGATAGAGGGATGGTTTTGGCTACTTATACGGTCGTGTTTTATCTATTTACCGCCATTGGGCAATTTTTCTTATCTTTTGATATTACCTTGAGTGAGACTGTTTTTATCGCAGGGTCCGTTTTAGTGCTCTTCTCTGTGGTAGCCATTGCGCTGACGAAAATCAAAGAACCGGTACTAGAGCCTCTTGTTCATTATAGTTTTCCCAAAATCTACTCCATCGTCCCTTTGGCTTTGAGTGCTTGTTTTTTGGCTGGTATTTTTGTGGGCGGATTGTTTACGATGGTGCCGGTTTATATTTTGACGCTGTTTCACTCTGTTGAGGTGGTGTCATATTTTATGATCATGACATTGTTCGGAGGCTTGCTCTCGCAATGGCCCATTGGTATGCTATCGGATAAATTTGGAAGACGGAAATTAATCGCAGGATGTGGATTTTTTACTGCGATTATTTCGATACTGTTTTTATTTGCCACGCATCATATTCTCGTGATTTATATTTTGGGATTTTTATTTGGATTTGCTATGTTTTCAATCTATCCTCTTGGTGTTGCACGAGCCAATGACGTGGTGGACGAAAACAAAAATATTGTCGAAATCAGTCGTGCGCTGTTATTTGTTTATGGTGTAGGCTCGTTTATGGCTCCGGCATTTATGGGCTTTTTGATGGAATATTTTCATGGGGCTATTTTCGTGATTTTCTCTCTTTTGGGAATCTTTCTGACTTTTTACGCACTCTCTAAAAAACGAGTGGCTGATGATGATATGAGTGTCTTTGTCTCGATGCCAGTGACCTCAGGGGCTGAACTTTCACAACTTGATCCAAGAGTTCCATAAGCGCGTCTTCCTATACGATAAGGGACAAACGCACTATCATAGAGAAAGAGTGCTGTGATGCGAATACTCTAAGCGTTGAAAGCAGGTTTTTATTTTTTGGCTAAAAAGAGTTTGATTCCCAAGGCAATCATGACCGAACCTGAGATAAAATCCAAACTGCGTCGCACGATAGGTTTGAGGATAAATCCATTGGCAGAATGCAAGGTATAGACCAACAATCCTTGCCAGAGGGTTGCGATGATAAAATGCAAAGATGCCAAAAACATCGATTGTGCGAGTGCTGAGTGATGGGGCGCTATAAATTGGGGTAAAAACGCCATATAAAACACGATAGTCTTAGGATTGAGAACGTTGGATAAAAATCCCTCTCGCAACGAGCGCCAAAAATAAAACTCGCGTTTGACGGTTTGGATGTCTTTTTGTTTTTTAAAATTCCAAAAGGCTTTGAGACTGTGAAATCCTAACCATATCAGATAAAGCGCCCCGATGGTTTTGAGGATGGTAAAAGCGGTGAGCGAGTAGAGTAAAATAGCAGAAATACCCACTGCAGATAAAAACGCATGAACAAACAATCCCAAGCAGATGCCCAGACTTGAAGCAAGCCCATCTTTAGCGCCACCTCTTAAGGTGTTGCGGAAGATCATCATCGTATCGACGCCCGGTGTCATCGTCAAGATAGTAATGGCAATTAAAAACGTCCAAAGAGAGAGGGGCATTATTGATTCCTTCTACGGTCTTTTTTTGCCTTTTTTGCCTTCGCTTTGGCTTTGGCTTTTTTTGCGTCACTGACTTTTGCGGTATTGGAGTTGATGGCTCCGGGTTCTCGTTCTTTTTGTTTTTGTGAGGCGATGAATGATTTTTTTTGTTGGTTGTATAATGCTGCTAATTTATAGCCGTTTTCCATCTTTACACTGTTGTTGGTGATATTTCCCATAGATATCCTTATTTTCTAATGAGCTATTTTAGCGTTTTTATACTAAATTTTAGGCAAATTTATACAAAAAGTGTTCTTAAAAACTTTAGAAAATATGGCATAATGTCAAAATTAAAAGGAGAAACGATGCCCATAGGGAAAAAAAGTTCTAAAGTGTTTATCACAATAATCGCAACGGTGGTGATACTCGCAGGAGCAGGTTATTATTTTATGGAACAAGCGCAACAAAAGGCAGTTGCGGGATTGACCCACGCACTTCAAAAAGGACAGATTCAATATCATGATATTAATTGTCGAGGAATCCTCTCGATGACCTGTCATGTGAATCACGTATCGTTGGGTGATGGTACTAAAATTGAACAAATTATCTTCAAAAATTTTGAACAATTTGCTACAGTAGCAGAAGAAAAATCTGCGAGTATTAATCTCAATATTGAGCTGAAGGGAATCGATTCAGATACGACGAATTTCCAAAACAAAATGATGCTTTTCACTATGATGACCGGGAAACATCTCTCTCAAACCGATGCGATGCATATCGAAAAAATTGCCAGACTCTTAGTCCAAGGTGATATGTTCATCAAGGGACATTTGGAGTTTGAAAATAAAAAATTACATCGATTTGATGATTTTGGTTTTGTCTATGACAACAATCTTTTTCCTTTTGATTTAATCGTGAGTGGTTCAGACAAACTTGGAGCAAAACAAGACCCTAGAAATGTCTCCTTTACGAAGATTCAATTCGGTATGGATTTACAACACAAGAAAGAGACGTTTGCCAAAATTTACAAGATTCTTTCTTCAAATCCAAAACTCACAGATGCTATGATTGAAAATCAATGGCATAAATTTGTGACAAGAATATTGATGAATATTCAAAAAAAGAAGGCAACCCTCAGCGATCCTTTGGCTCTTGATCTTTTAAATACTGTGGAAAATGTTTTGAAAGACAACAAGCGTCGCATCACGATGATTGTACGTAGTAAAAATGCCACAGGTATTAGTGCTATGGATATTATAAATAATAGTAGAAATAAAAAATTCTTATTAGATCATGTTGATTTGAAAGTGACAAACTAAACGACAATCTTTGCGTAATCTAATATAAAAATGGAGTATAACGATGAGTAATATAGTGTTTTTAAATGGTGATTATCTAGAAAAAGAAGATGCAAAAGTATCAATCTTTGATAGAGGATTTCTTTTTGGTGATGGGATTTATGAAGTGGTTCCTGTTATTAATTCAAAAGTTGTGGATAAAGCACCGTTTTTTGAGCGATTTGAAGGAAGTTTGAGCAAAATAGAGTTGCAATCTCCTTATAATCGCGAAGAGGTTATGGAAATCTTGAATACCTTGATTGAAAAAAACAATTTAGTAGAAGGGGGCATTTATATGCAAGTGACTCGAGGGGTTGCACCGCGAGAATTTTTCTTTCCGAGTGATACTCCGAGCACTTTTATGGCTTTTATTTTCAAAAAAGAGATTATCCATACGCCTTTAGCAAAAAGCGGTGTGAAAGTCTCAAGTGTCACCGATATTAGATGGAAACGACGGGATATCAAATCCATCTCACTTCTAGGACAAGTTCTTGCCAAAGAAGAAGTTCATCAAAAAGGTGCTTTTGAAGGTTGGATGATTGAAGATGGTTTTGTCACAGAGGGAACCTCTTCATCGGCCTATATCGTTAAAGATGGCGTGATTATCACGCGCCCACTTTCCAATCTCATCCTTCCGGGAATTCGCCGCAAGATTTTGATGTCTTTGACAAAAGATCATGATATCAAAGTAGAAGAGCGACTCTTTACTTTAGAAGAAGCGCTTGATGCCGATGAGGCCTTTATGTCAAGTGCTACGGTATTTGTATTGCCAATTATCGAGATTGACGGTCAAAAAATCGGCGATGGAAAACCCGGTCCTATGGCAACAAAACTACGTGAATTATACGTCCAAGCCGCTTTGGAAGAAGCCAATAGCTAAACCAACTTTAGGATGAGAGCGCCTCATCCTAAAATCCTCTTTGTATCTTTTGATTAAGTTGCTGAATATTATCTTTAATATTGCCGGCAAATATAGCACTCACACAGCAAAGCATATCGGGTTGGTGATGATTGATGGATTGAATCGTTTGGATATTGATACCGCCGATAGCACACACAGGCAGTGAGAGGTGTGCTTTGGCTTGTGAGAGAACTTCCATCGGAAAGACGCCTGCATCGGGTTTTGTTGGTGTCGGGAAAAAAGCACCAAATGCGACATAAGTCGCTCCCATCTTTTGTGCCTCTTGTGCCATTTCAAGACTACCATAACAAGAGACTCCAATCATCCCATCTGTAAATATTTGACGTGTTTTGCTTAGGCTCATGTCATCTTTTCCTACATGCAGACCATCGGCATTGATTTTTTGTGCAAGATAGGGACGGTCGTTGATGATGAAGGCTGCCTCATACCGTTGACATAACGCTTGCAAGGTAGCGCAAGTTTGTTCAATCTCCTCATCCTTGTGTGTCTTATCCCGATATTGCAAGATTTTGATGCCACAATCTAAGGCCTCATGACATTGGTCTATAATCGTATTCTCTGGTGTCAATCGCTCATCTGTGATGGCATACAAGCCTTTTAATCGTTTGGGCACGATACTTCCTTTTTGATAAAAATATATTGATATTTTACCCATATTTGTATAAAATAAAATATATAATAAAACTAATGTTTTTTTAATAATTTTGTGGTATACTCAAATTTAAATAGGATAAAAAGTATCCTATTAAGACTAGGAGAACAAAAAATGGAAAACAAAATTGTAAAAGACATAATTTCGAATGATTATGCCTTGGGATTTGAGACGATGGTCCAATCCGATACTTTTCCTCCCGGCTTGAATGAAGATGTTATCAAGGCAATCTCTGCCAAAAAAGAAGAACCCGATTGGCTGCTTGATTTTAGACTCAAAGCGTATAAAAAATGGTTGACGATGGAAGAGCCTCATTGGGCGGATTTGGAGCATGACCCGATTGATTATCAAAGTATTAGTTACTATTCAGCTCCCAAAAAAGGGCCCGATTCGCTTGATGAAGTAGACCCTCAAATTTTGGATACCTACAATAAATTGGGTATTCCTCTTGAAGAGCAAAAAGCACTAGCAGGAATTGCTGTGGATGCTGTGTTTGATTCGGTTTCTGTGAAGACAACCTTTCAAAAAGAACTCAGTGAAAAAGGGATTATCTTTTGTTCTATCAGCGAAGCCGCGCGTGAACATCCGGAACTTTTGAAAAAATATCTCGCTTCGGTAGTCCCTTATAATGATAATTATTTTGCGACACTTAATTGTGCTGTTTTTACCGATGGTTCGTTTGTGTATATTCCAAAGAATACAAAATGTCCGATGGAGCTTTCGACCTACTTTAGAATCAATGCCCTCAATACCGGACAGTTTGAGCGGACTTTGATCATCGCAGATGAAGGTAGCTATGTCTCGTATAATGAAGGCTGTTCCGCTCCGATGCGTGATGAAAACCAGCTCCATGCTGCGGTAGTTGAATTGGTAGCACTCAAAGATGCACAAATAAAATATTCGACGATTCAAAACTGGTATCCCGGCGATGAAAATGGCAAAGGGGGAATTTACAATTTTGTAACCAAAAGAGGTTTGTGCAAGGGCGATCGCTCGAAAATCTCATGGACACAAGTAGAAACTGGCTCCTCTTTGACATGGAAATATCCAAGTTGTGTGTTAAAAGGAGATGAGAGTGTGGGAGAATTTTATTCGGTTGCACTGACATCATTATCGCAACAAGCCGATACCGGAACCAAGATGATTCATCTAGGCAAAAATACCAAGTCCACTATCATCTCAAAAGGAGTGTCTGCCCTCAAAGGAGTCAATGCTTATCGTGGTTTGGTTAAAGTTGGAAAAGATGCTGAAAATGCGAGAAATTTTTCACAATGTGACTCACTCTTAATCGGAGGTGATTGCTCAGCTAATACCTTCCCATATCAAGATGTGAGAAATAAAAGTGCCAAGATTGAACACGAAGCGACGACTTCAAAGATCAGCGATGAGCAACTTTTTTATATTACCCAACGCGGGATTGAACAAGAAAATGCGGTGTCTCTCATAGTCAATGGATTTTGTAAAGAGATTTTAGAAGAATTACCAATGGAATTTGCAGTAGAAGCACGAGCGCTTCTTAGCATCTCATTGGAAGGCAGCGTAGGATAGGAAAACTGATGTTAGAAATAAAAAATTTAAATGTATCAATCAAAGACAAAGAGATTTTAAAAGGCTTGAACCTCACGATTAATCCAGGTGAAGTACATGCATTGATGGGGACCAATGGCGCAGGAAAATCAACCTTGGTGAAGACCCTCAGTGCGCATTTTGATTGCGAAGTAACCGGTGGAGAGATGCAATACAAAGGGAAAAATCTCATGGATATGAGTGTGGATGAACGGGCTAATGAGGGAATTTTTATGAGTTTCCAAAATCCGACTGAAATCCCTGGTGTTAATAATATGTACTTTCTCAAAACAGCGCTCAACGCCAAACGAGCGCATCATAAAGAAGATGAGATTAATATCGCACAATTTTTGAAAAAGATAAAATCCACAGTCAAAACCTTTGGTTTGGATGATAAAATGCTCAAAAGAGATGTCAATGAAGGGTTTTCCGGGGGTGAAAAAAAGAAAAATGAACTCTTGCAAATGCTGACCTTGGAGCCGGATTTGATTTTGTTAGATGAGATTGATTCAGGACTGGATGTAGATGCAATCAAGATGATTGCTAATGGCGTCAAATCCCTTTTAGATGGCAAGCGTTCTGTGCTTATGATTACACACTATGATCGTCTATTGGAGCTGATTAAACCCGACTTTGTGCATGTACTCAGCGGCGGTAAAATCGTCAAGAGTGGTGATTATACGCTCGCATTAAAGATTGATGAACAAGGATATGAGGGGATAGGAACGGGTCATGAAAATAAATGATCTAAACTCAGATCTTGCGATAAAAGATCGCGACGCTTACAAACGACTTCAAGAGATTGGATTGCCCCACAAGCGGACAGAAGAGTTTCGAGAATTTCCTATTCATGCCGTTTTGAATCAGGATTTTGCTACGACTACGGCTAAAGTAGCGTTTTCTGAGGCATTAAATGCCAAACGCGATGCCAATTTCTATACATTATATATCCTCAATGGGACTCCTGATTTGGCGCACTCCATTTTGCCTAATGAGGTACGATGTACGCAAGGGACAAAAACACCACATCAAAGTCCGAATGCTTTGTTTTATCTGAGTGAATCCTATCTTGAAGAGGAGACCACGCTTTTTATTGATGCAAATTTGGATAAGCCTTTGATGATTGTCAATGCTTATAGTGGGCATGATGCTTTTATCCCGACGTCACTTCACATCGTCGTGAATGAAAAGGTACACGCACAGATAGTAGCCGTTCATGTGGAAGAAGATGTGAGACAAGCGTTTGTCAATGCCAATGTGCGTTTGAGTGTGAAAGCAGATGCGACACTCGATTATACAAAGCTAGAGCGATCTCGTGGTGAGAATACTTTGATTACCAATATTGAGCCGATACTGGATGAATCAGGACGCTGTCATATCGTCGGACTTGAGCTAGATTCGCATACGGCTTTGAATATTATCAACGCGACACTCGCACAGGCCCATACGACTTTTTCATTTGAAAGTATTTTGAAATTGAGCGGTAGAAACCGAAGTGGGAATATCATCTCTATTGTTCATGATGGAGAATATACGGAGAGTTATATCTCTAGCAAACATCTCCTAGATGATGCCTCACAAGCACTGTTTGAAGTCAAATCTACGGTCAATCATGATGCTAGGTTTTCCAAGACATTTCAAAACTCTCAAACCATTTTACTAAAAGATGGCGCACGCATCAATGCCAATCCAAAATTGATCTTGCATACTGATGAGTTAGAAGCAGCACATGGAGCGACTAGTGGTTCTTTGGATGAAGAAGCACTCTACTATATGCAAAGTCGCGGTATAAAATTGCAAGATGCAGAGAAAATGCTCATCAATGCGATAGAATTACAAGTAATCGAAAAAATTGAAAACGAGTCGATGAAAGAACTCGCACTTCGTTTTATAGGGGAATAGCTCGTGTACAAAAAATATTTTGAATATTTTCATGATAATAAAAATATCTATTTAGATAGTGCCTCCACGACTCAAAAACCAAAAGTCGTGCTTGAGGCCGTGCAGGAGTATTATACAAAATACTGCGCCAATACACATCGAAGTAATTTTGGTAATGCCAACCGTGCAACGACGGAATTTGAAAATGCCAGAAGCACGCTCAAATCATTTATCAATGCCGCTCATGATGAGGAGATTATCTTTACCAAAGGGGTCACTGAATCTTTGAATTTTATTGCCTCATCGTTTGTCAAAGATCGTTTTGACACGGTGATTATCTCCTCGCTTGAGCATCACTCTAATATTGTGCCATGGCATATGCAAGGCCGAAGTTTGCATCAGGGCTTAGAAGTGGTAAATTGTGATGAGAATCTCTCTTTTGATATGGAACACTTTGAACAATTGTTGCAAGAAAATCCCAATGCTTTTGTGAGCATCACGCATGTGTCCAATGCATTTGGAAGAATCAATCCGGTTAAAAATATTATCCATATTGCTCATAAATATGGGGTGCCTGTCATGATAGACGGTGCGCAGAGTCTGGTGCATTTTAATGTGGATGTTCAAGATTTGGATGTCGATTTTTATGCCCTCTCTTCACACAAGAGTTATGGTCCTACCGGTGTTGGAGCGATGTATATCAAAAAAGAACATCTCAAAGATGTCAAAGCCTATCAAACCGGCGGTGCGACGATTAGTGATGTGAGCTATGACCGCAGTATTTTGTTAGATTCTCCTTTTAAATTTGAAGCAGGAACACAAAATATCGCCGGAGTTATTGGATTCGCTCAAGCATTAAAATTTATACAGATGCTAGAATATGATCGCATCATCGATTATGAAGCGGGAATCTATGAGTATATGTATGAACAATTAAGCGAGATTGAAGACATACAACTCTACACCGATAGTATCAATTGTATTGGAAGTTTGAGTTTCAATGTCAAAGGAGCTATGGCAGATGATGTAGGCGTATTGCTCGATAAGATGAATGTGAGTATCCGGTACGGACACCATTGTGCGCAACCGATTATGAAAAAGTTAGGATTACAGGGGACTGCAAGAGTGAGTTTGGGAATTTATAATGATTTGCATGACATAGATATGCTCATCAAGAATCTCAAAAGAGCCTTGCAGATATTAAAAGGATAATAATGAGTAGCGAGATAGAAACCAGAATAGAAGAGATTGTAGAAGAGTTGTCATTTTTTGATGATGAACTTGAAAAATATGAATATCTAGTCGATACAGGTAAAGCGCTTTCTCCTTTGAGCGAGGATGAAAAACAAGAACAATATCTGATTCAAGGATGCACCTCACAAGTGTGGCTTATCTGTGAAAATACAGATGGGAAATTAATCTTTAGAGGCGATAGTAATACCGTCATCGTCAAAGGTTTAGTGGCGTTAATTATCAAGATATTTTCAGATCTGACACCGAAAGAAATTGTTGATTTTGATACCGATAGATTAGGAGTTCTCGGACTCTCAGAGATTATCACACCCAATCGTCAAAATGGTTTAAAAAGTATGATTGAGAGAATCAAAACTTATGCACAAGAGGCTTATCATGACTAAAGAAGTAGAAGAAAAATTAAAAGAGGCAGTGATTGAGAATATCAAAACGATTTATGACCCTGAGATACCGATAAATCTCTATGATTTGGGTTTGATTTATGACATAAAGTTTGAAGAAGAGAACAATTATACCTACTGTCTCATCGATATGACGTTGACGGCTCCGGGATGTTCGGTCTCTGATATGTTAGTCGACCAAGTGAAATTTATCGTTAAATCGATGGATCAAATCGATGAGGCTTATGTCAATCTTGTTTTTGATCCCCCTTGGGATATTGATAAGATTAGCGAAGAGGGTAAAGATATCCTAGCGGCTAATGGAACGATTATCTAAGAAGAGAGGTGATGGGGTAGGATGTAGTCATATTTCAGCGTGACATGATTGGTTTTGATGTAATCCAATGTATAATGACTGCTGTGTATTAAATGTGAATTTTTTGCCCCAATATCATCGAGCAATATGGTGGCCTGCTCATAATTGAGATGGTTGCCATTGTCAAAATTCGGAGCCAAGCAAGCATCAAGATAGCACGTATCAAGATCAAAACTTTTGATAAAATTCAAGGATTCCTCGCTCATACCTGCACAATCGGTGAGATAGGCGATGGTTTCATCGTTGGATTGGATGATGTATCCGGTGGTGTTTTTGGAGTGAAATAGGGGCACAGGAAAAAATGTGATGCCATTGTGTGTGATGCCTTGAAAGGGTGTGTTCTCTTGAAAATTGAGGGCACGATGATTTTTATAAATATCAGCAAAGCCTAGTTTATCCTTAGGATGATAGCAATCGATTGGATGGCTGCTGTACCGAAGTCGTAACAATCCCATAACATGGTCGGCGTGAAAATGTGTCAAAAATACTGCCTTGATGTTGCGTCCATCAAAAATCGTAGCAATATTTTCCACTCCTGCATCAAGCAAAATAATCTCTCCATTATCACATTCAATATACGCCGCAGTAGCGAGGTTGACATCGCCTTTTTTTCGGTAATCTTGACAGATACTACACATACAATTGTGAGAAGGAATCCCACCACTATCTGCGGTGCCCAAAAATTTTAATTGCATCTCTTACCTCCTAGATTGCGTTTGCGTGTTTTTGAAATCATCTTGAAAAAGAGATTTGTAAAAATTGTATCATATTTTTATCGAAGATGAGAAGTTTGGCTTATCAAGGCACCTTTGTATTCAGGGTCATTTTTCATGATATTGCATTGAATTATCACATGAATACAGCTAAAATAGTGTATAATTAAATAAAATTTGAGGATCAAGATGATGAAAAAATTATGTATTTTATTACTCGTTTCCGTTTCGATATTGTTTGGTTTTAATCTGGAAAATTTTGCCAAAAGTGTGGTGAAAAGTACCACAACAGATACAGCAAGCAATACGGAGAGTTCAAAGAGTGCTCTAAGCAACGATACCATCTCCAGCGCGCTAAAAGAAGCCTTGCAAAAAGGTGTTCAATATGCCACAACAAGTTTAGGTAAAAAAGATGGGTATCTGAATAATAACTTAGTGAAAATCCCATTGCCTGAGACGCTACAAAAGGTTGAGTCGTTGGTGCGCAAAGCCGGAGGTGATAAAATTGCAGATGATTTGATTCAATCCATGAACACTGCAGCCTCAAAAGCAGCTCCAAAAACAGCTGAAATTTTTATTGACGCTATCAAAAAGATGAGTCTTGCGGATGCCAAAACCATTTTAAATGGAGGCAATGAGGCGGCTACGGAGTATTTCAAATCACATACCGATGCGTCACTCAAAACACTCATTGCGCCAATTGTTGAGACCAGTATGAATGACAATAATGTCGCAAAATATTACGATACCTTTAATAATTATTATCAACAATATGGTAAAAAATATGTTCAAAATAGTACGATTGGCTCGTTTGCCAAAAAATTTGGGGCAGATGCGTATTTGCCTGATGCGAGTGAAGAAAATCTAAATGATTATGTTACCCAAAAAGCGATCGACGGATTGTTTGTCATGATAGCACAACAAGAGAAGAAGATTAGAGAAAATCCCGTAGAACAAACGACGTCACTTTTGAAAAAAGTATTTGGAAAATAGAAAGGAAGTAGTGTGAAGTTATTATTAATCGGAGCTGGGAATATGGGCGGAGCGATGTTAAAAGGCCTCTGCCAATACGATATTACTGTCATAGAAAGAAAAACAGAACGCGCCACAAAGTTGAAGGAGCGCTACCCTGATATCAATGTGGTGAATGCCGTGGATTCAATCGATGGTTTTATCGTGATTTTGGCTATCAAGCCACAATCTTTAGATGCTTTAGAAATCAAAGGTCATGCCGCAGGATTGATTTCTATATTGGCAGGAACTCCCATAGAAAGACTAAAAAGCAAAATTGATGCGACTTATTATGTGCGTGCGATGCCAAATATGGCTGCCTCTGTACAAAAATCAGCGACCTCGCTGTGTGGTGATGAGGCATTAAAAGATCAAGCCATTGAGATTTTGAATTCTATCGGTAAATGTTTTTGGTTACAAAGTGAAAATGCGCTCGATATCGCTTCAGCACTTGCCGGATCGGCTCCGGCGTGGTTGGCATTAGTGGCAGAGTCACTGAGCGATGGCGCGGTCAATCTTGGGCTCAAACGTGCTGAGAGTTATCAGTTTATCTCCGCACTTTTTGAAGGCGTGGGTAGTGTGCTTGAACAGACGCATCCAGCCATCTTAAAAGACCAGGTGACCTCTCCCAATGGCACGACCATCGCAGGAATCGCTGCGTTAGAAGAGGGAGGCGTGCGCGATAGTTTTATCAAAGCGATGCGCGCAGCTTATGAAAAAGCTCAAAGTCTATCAAAATAGGCAGTGACGTGAGTCAAGGAGCTTTTTTATAAAATGTATTATAATGTGTTAAAAAATAGGAAATAGATAAGTATCATGATGTATATATCAGACAGTATGTTAGAAAAATTTGTAGAAGAAGATCTTCCATATATGGATCTCACCAGTCATCTTTTAGGGATTGAAACCCAAGAAGGAAGCTTGCGTTATGTTGCCAGAGAAGATTTGTGCATATGCGGAACCGAAGAAGTAAAAAAAATATTTGAAAAATATGATATCGAACTTCTCACTTATCAAAAATCAGGAACCTTTGTAAAAAAAGGTGCCGTTTTGATTGAGGGGCGCGGTCGCGCCGATGCGATTCATATTGTATGGAAAGTTTGCGTCAATATTTTAGAAAGTGGCTCAGGAATTGCAACACGGACGAAAACATTTGTTGATTTAGCCAAAAAAATCAATCCGAAAATAGAAGTGGTGACAACGCGTAAAAATATCCCTGGAACCAAGGCACTTGCGATGAAAGCGATTCTCTCAGGTGGGGCATATCCGCACCGTTTGGGTTTGAGTGAGAGTATCTTGGTATTTCAAGAACATTTAGAATTTATCGGTGGATTGGACCGATTTTTGGAGCGATTAGATGAATTGAAACAACAATCGTGTGAGAAAAAGATTGCGGTGGAAGCTCACAACCCTGAAGATGCTTTGAAACTAGCCCGCGCTCAGATAGATATCATTCAATTGGACAAATTTAGTCCCGAAATGCTCACCCAAACCGTCAGTGAAATCAAAAAAATATCGACTCAAAGTAAAGTGAGTGCCGCAGGGGGTGTCAATCTTCAGAATGTTGAAGCAATAGCCGCATCAGGTGTTGATATTTTGGTGACATCTGCACTTTATTTTGGCAAGCCCTCAGACATCAAAGCAGAAATAAGATTGCTCTAAGAGAGCAATCTTTATTTCTCTTGGTCATCTTTGTATAAAAACTTAAAGGGTTTTCTGACAATTTTAGGTTTATAACCGGTAAATCCACCCCAAATAGCGACACAAATCAAACTGAGCCACAATGGCGCACCGAGAAAGGTGAGCCCATAAAATAGGATTAAGCTGACGCCTACAATAATAGCAAAGTCCAGTATCGTATCCACCAATTTTGTCATCCATTCCCCTTTTTTCATTGATTATTAATGTTATAATAACATAATAACTCATAAAAAAGGAATCGGTAGTGCAGAGTGTCACAGAACTGTTTCACGAACAAATCGAAGTCAAAAAATCGACATTTATAGGATACTTGACGCCCCTATCGCAGATTGATACTCTTTATGAACGCTTAAAAGAAGAACACCCCAAAGCCAGACACATTGTTTGGGCGAAGCGCTATTTGAATGAATACCAGCAAATTGTAGAGAATAGTAGCGATGATGGCGAGCCCAAAGGTACTTCAGGACCTCCGGTACTCAATGTGATGCGTGGCAGTAATTTGATTGAGTGTGCGATTTTGATTGTGCGTTATTTTGGTGGAATCAAACTGGGTACTGGCGGTTTGGTGCGAGCTTATAGTAGTTGTGCCAAAGCGGTGATTGATAGGGCGGATTTACAACTATTTGAAGCACGTCATAGTGTGAGATTTTTTACGCGCTATACGTTAGTGGCTCGATTTGAACATTTTTTGAAACATGAGGGAATTCCCTTCCCAAAGCGTGAATATGAGGGAGAGGGAATTGTTTGGGAGCTCAATCTTAGCGAACGTGAAAGCGCATCTTTTTTGGCATTTGCCTCATCATATGAACGCGATGGCTTTCATCTGATGGGGTGATGGACTTAGGCACTAAAAAGATACATATAAAGTTGCCATGTTCCCGCACTGCAAATTCCTGCGACGATTCCTGCGACAATATCATCGCCCATGACACCCCAGCCTCCTGTGACATTTTTATCGATTTTACCGATAATAGAAGGTTTCCAAATGTCAAAAATTCTAAAATATATAAAACTGAGCACCATTTGTGCGGTGGTACCAGAACTCAAAACAAAAGCGAGCCAGACGCCTACCACTTCATCAATGACGATACTTTTATCATCATGAGTTTGGGTGAGTTTTTTATAAATATTAATCTCTTTGATAGCCACCAATGTCAATAATATCGTGAGCAAAAATAGTGTCTCTAGTGGCAGATAATGCAAAATTCCAAATCCAACAATACTGGCTAGAATACTCCCCGCAGTCCCGGGTGCATATGGCGAAAGCCCACTATAAAAAAATGTCAAAAAAAGTTTTCTCATCGTTATATTCCTCTTAAAATTTTACGTTGCAATCTCTCGTCTTATGTCAATGATGTGGTTTGGTGAAGCTTGAGAAGATTGCGATAAAATTCTTCTTCTGTATGGTTTTCTAACAAGCCTTCATTTGGAAAAACATCATCATATAAAGTGCTAAGGTTCTCAAATCGGTTGGGCATGATCTCACTGAGAATCATCGAAGAGAGATTGGTTCTCATCAGCATGGCAGGAGGCAATAATCCGGTTTCGAAAAATTTCAACAGTGCTTTGGCATTGTATTTGATATGTTGGTGTGACCCATGAGGGCAGGTATTGGTATTGACCAATGTTTTACACTCACGACAATAAACATAGCGTGATACAACTTCGATTTCAATATCTAACGATTCGTATTTACTCAAAATGGATTTGATTTCATTTTTGTCATAATACATTCCAATCCCGGTGTGGTGCTGTCCGATTATGAATTTGTTGCACCCAAAATTATTGGCACAAATACAGTCTAATATCGCATCATTAAATCCCGCGAAGAGGTAGGTGCTCTCAAAAGGGACAATCAGGACTCTGTTTTTAGGCAAATAATTGTCTGTGAAATATTTGAGTGATCTATAGCGTAAATCATAAGATAAGAGTCCATCTTCTGAAGGTTTTGATAAAAAGACTACCAACAAATCACTACGCTCAAGCGTGATACGAAATAATCGCTCATGCGCTCTATGAAAGGGATTGGCTTTGGCCATAATCGCCGCAACACTTTTGGCGCCAGTTTCTGCGATTTTGGTTTTGATGCACTCTTTGACGGCTTTAATATCATCAAAATCGACTTGATAATCTCCATAAATCGAGTATTTACCTAATCGTTGAAGGTATTCGATTGTCGCTTCATTGTTGATATCATAATTGCCAAAAATTTGTTCAATTCTTCTTTTGCGATCGACTTCAAAAAAACCTTGTGCGATGATATAACCTCGAATCTCACCATCAACGACGATATCAATACGTTCGTTAGGTTTTACAGAAGAGATGACTTTCTCGTTTTCAATTCCGGCAGGGGCTAGGATAAATGGAAACGGAAAGGGTCTTCCTTTATAAAATCCTGTGTTATCGACATCAATCGCTTCTTCTTGATTCATCAGTCTATCGACGGGTTTAAAAATCCCCTCTTGGGCATACGAAAGCGTGGCTAATGCTTGTCTGTCAAGCTCTATTTGTCTATACTTTTTTGTTGATTCCATATTTTTTCCTTTTTTCCCAAAGGCTTTTTCTTGAGATTCCTAATTTTTTGGATAATTCAGTATCGGGAAATTTGCTTTGAAAGTTTAAGATGATATATTTCACATAATCATCGATTGATAGTATTTCGCCTTGATTGAGTATTTTATTGTTGTTGTTGACTTCGATATAAAAATAAGGGGCATTTTCCGTTGAATCGGTTGTTGATATGAAAACCCTCTTATCTTCGATGGCATTAAAGACTTTGGTTTTTTCACTTTTTTTGAGTTTTTGTAAATCAACCAAATAGATGATTTCGTTTTGTTTGGTTCTCAATATCTGTTCGATGGCATTGGAACTTGTCAGCGAGATAAAGGTGAAGGATTTACCGATATTTGCACAATAATCAAAGACGAGGGCATCGGCCATCTTTTGTGAATTGGTCTTGATAATAGCAGGAAAATGAACTTTTGTATTTATCTTAGGTAAATTGGTGCTTTCAAAAGTATGGGCGAGATAATCTTTGTAGGTATTGTTCTCTTTTTCCAACATATCAAAATCATTGAGATGTTTGAGTTTGCGTACCAATTCTTCTATCATGAAAGGCTTTTGAATGTAATCATTCGCTCCAGCTTTGATTGGGTTGGAAACGGTGTCATTACTAATATAAGAGATCATGAGAATAATGATACTCGATTGATGTTTTTTGATAACCGGATAAAAGTTCTGTCCTGATACATTAGTAGAAAGCAAAACAGAATCGTATTTTTCGTCTGTCAAGGCATCCTTGATTGTTGTGGCAATATCACAGTGATATCCTAGTGTCGTAAGCTTGGAGGCAATGCTCTGAGCGAGGTATATTTCATTTTCAACGATGAGAATTTTCATATGTGTGTCCAATCTATATATTTTAATGTTGCAGTGGCGTTGACGCCAACACCTTCTTTTCTACCTATAAAGCCTAAGTGCTCTGTTGTGGTGGCTTTTATATTGACGTGAATCGGCTTGATGTTGAGGATGGCCGCTATAGTGCGTGCCATTTCACGTTTAAAATCGCCGATTTTCGGAGTTTGTGCGATGATAGTGATATCACAGTTTACAATCTCAAATCCCACTTGCGTGAGGAATGTCACCACTTGTGTGAGCAATGTTTTGGAGTCAATATTTTTGAAACGATCATCATGATCTGGGAATAATTCACCGACATCTCCCGCTCCCATTGCACCCAGAAGCGCGTCAATCAAGGCATGAATCGCGACATCTCCATCGGAGTGTGCCCTAAATCCAAAATCATCACGAATCTTCACGCCACCGAGCATCATCGGTTTGGCTGTTTCAAATTCATGGACATCAAATCCATTGCCGACAAATATATCTTTTGAAGGGGGATACTTACATGGAATCTGTGCTAAATCACGGATTCTTGTCAATTTTGTCGCATGATTTTCTCCCTCCACAAACGAAACGCTACCGCCTATGGCTTTGATGGCACTACTGTCATCGGTATAGGTGATATCCGTATTGAGGGCTGATTTGAGTATATCGGTGCGTGAGAGTTGCGGTGTTTGTATGAGTTTTACCTTATCGCGAGCGATAGGGGTCTCATCATAGACTACCGTATCACTGACGTGCAGAAATGGCACGACGATATCGCTGAAATCTTTTTGTGCTAAAATCCTTTGCAATAATCCCTCGCTGATACAAACTCTTGCAATATCACTGACGAGTACAAAGGGTGTATCGACGTGCTGCAAGGCATTTTTCAGGGATTCTTGCCTGGAATTTCCACCCTCGACATAGAGATACTCTTCTTCAAACCGCTTCATGTATGCGAGTTCATCATGATGGGCTACGATGATGATTTTAGCAAATTGTGCTTTTTGGGCGATATTATGCGTGGCATAAAGCCATAATGGAGTATCATCAAAACGAAGCCATTGCTTTTTAACTGTATGTTCGAAACGAGACGAATTTCCAGCTCCTAACATGACAAGAGACAAATCGGGCAATTTTTGTCCTTTTTATTTAAAGTGTTACAATATTATACACTACAAAAGCTTTTTTTTATCTTTTTTGTGATAAATTCCGGATACTAGAATTGTAGTCTCGCTTGACGAAAGACGAAAGCAAAAAAATCTAGAAAAAGATGAGTCGCTTGAGTCAAGACTCGCTAAAGCTTTAATAAATATAGTAAAAAAACAAAGGGAGAATTTTTATGCTAGATAAAAACAGTATAAATGAAAAACTAAAAGAGGTGATTTATCCAGGTTTTGAGAAGGATATCGTCGCATTTGGTTTTGTTAAAGATATCGATGTAAAAGATACTAATGTTTATGTCGAATTAGACATTGTATCTTCGAGCCAAGATGTCGCAAAAGAACTCAAAAAAAATATCGAAGCAAAACTGTCTTCTATAGGTGCAACCCGTGTTGATGTCGCCATCAAACAGCCAAAAGCGCCAACAGAAAAAAGTAACTCACAAAGCGGTAAAAATATTGCACCACATATCAAAAACTTTGTGATGGTAAGCTCTGGTAAAGGGGGCGTTGGTAAAACAACTACGACAGTCAATCTTGCCATTGCACTCGCTAGCCAAGGTAAAAAAGTAGGACTTTTAGATGCGGATATTTATGGTCCAAATGTACCTCGTATGATGGGAACTGTGGGCAAAAACCCAGAAGTTGTCGGCAATAAAGTCAAACCTATTTTAGCCCATGGTGTTGAGATGATGAGTATGGGAAGTTTGATGGAAGAGGGACAATCTCTTATTTGGAGAGGGGCGATGATCATGAAGGCAATCGAGCAATTGCTTCGTGATATCCTTTGGAGTGAACTGGATGTATTATTTATCGACATGCCTCCAGGAACGGGTGATGCACAACTTACTTTGGCGCAAAGCGTACCGGTGACTACGGGAATTTGTGTGACTACGCCACAACAAGTTGCCCTTGATGATACGGAGCGAAGTTTGGATATGTTCAAAAAACTTCATATTCCAATTGCCGGTATTATGGAAAACATGAGTGGATTTATCTGCCCAGAAACGAATAAAGAGTATGATATCTTTGGCAAAGGAACAACCGAACCATTAGCTGAGAAATTTGATACGAGCATCTTGGGAGAAATACCAATAGAACCAGCAATCCGAGAAGGTGGCGATGCGGGTAAACCAGTCGTATTTTTCAACCCTGAGAGTCAAAGTGCCAAACGATACCAACAAGCCGCAGCAAGATTGTGGGAAGATATCGAAAAAATCAACGATGAAGGTGGCGTCAGCAATGAGTCCATCCAACCAACAATGGGTATCAATGGCGCTCCAAGCGCATGTTCAACAGCAGCAGCGGCACCTGAATCAAAAAAAGATGACGGAAGTTGCGGCTCAGGTTGTGGTTGCCACTAGAAATCAAGAAGATACAAAGGAATAGCGTTGTCAAAAGTTATAGAAAACGTGGAAGAATTCAAAGCGTTAGTAGCAAGAATTGAAGCCAAAGAGGGATACCGAAGACCTTTAGGCTTCGGTATTGCAAAAGTAGATCGGGGTCAACTCAATCCCGATCTTATTTTGCAAGCAAATTTTCCAGTGGTCAATTGGAATGAAAACTTTGGCTCTGCAGCCATATTTATAGAAGCGCTCAATCAAAGCGATGTTGCTGTGGATTTTCAAGCCAGTGAATTTGTTGCTAATATCAATAAGAAATTTATCAAATTTGCTTACAAAGCGTTTAACCCATTTATAGACGAAGCGAATGGAGATGCCCATAAAAATGTCCAAGTGATTAATGTATTGCGATGGATGCGAAAAGATATCGATTTATCTGATTATAAAATCGTATTGATTTTTGAAGATGACAAACCACAAAGCGTGGAGAGTGTCTACTTGAAACTTTATGCACTCTCAACCGGAAAAGCAGCGCTTCGTAGTCTGAATCTCAATGGCGCTTTTGGGGTATTGCCTAATGTCGCATGGAGTGGACGTGAGGCGATAGAGTTAGCATGGCTTCGAGAAAATGAGATTGAGTTAAAATTGTTGGGTGGCTATCCGACCATCGATTCTGTGGATAAATTTCCACGTTTTCTCTCTCATGTTATTCCGGCTGATAATACGCGAATTTTAGATAGTTCCAAAGTAAGAATGGGCGCACAACTAGCCGCAGGAACGACCGTGATGCCAGGAGCGAGTTATATTAACTTTAATGCTGGCAGTCTTGGTGCTGTGATGGTTGAAGGACGTATTAGCTCTTCTGCTGTCGTTGGCAAAGGTAGCGATGTCGGTGGTGGAGCTAGTATTTTAGGTGTTTTAAGTGGCACCAATGGAAACCCTGTGAGTATTGGTGAAAATACTCTACTGGGGGCTAATTCTGTGACGGGTATTCCTTTAGGAGATGGCTGTATCGTTGATGCGGGTATTTCGATATTAGAGGGTACGAAGATTGCTATCATGCCAGAACAATTGGCGAAAATCAAAGCCGTCAATCCTGATTTTGTGGCCAAAGAGAGTGATCAAATTCAATTTTTCAAAGGTTTGGATTTGGCAGAACTCCATGGCGTGCACTTTCGACAAAATAGTACCAACGGTATGATTATGGCCTCAAGAAGCCAAAGAGAAATCGTCTTAAACAGCGAACTACATTGATTTTGGAGCGTTTTACGCTCCAAAATCAAATTCCTCCCTCTAATATTATGTTATAATCGCAACATAATATAATTTTGAAAGTAGACAATATATGGTAGAAGTCAATAGTGTAACGATGAGATATGGTTCGCGTATTTTATTTGAAAACATCAATCTAAAATTTGACGTTGGCAAAAGATACGGGTTAATAGGCGCAAATGGTGCGGGAAAAAGTACCTTTATGAAAATCCTCTCAGGCGAAATCCCTCCTACAAGTGGCAATATATCGGTGCAAAATGGTCTCCGTGTGGGAACGCTGAGTCAAAACCAATATGCCTACGAGAACTTCACGCTAAAAGATGCCGTGATGTATGGCAATAAAAGACTCTATGATGCCATCAAGGAGAAGGAAGCGCTCTATCTCAATGGCGATTTTGAAGATGAGAAAGTCAACGACCGTCTCTCCGAATTAGAGATTATTTGTGCGGAGGAAGACCCGACTTATGAGGTTGATGTCAATATTGAGAAGATTTTAAGCTCACTGGGATTTCCTATTGAGATGCACGATGATTTGATGAGTTCACTCACCGGTGGCGACAAATTCAAAATCTTACTCGCACAAGTTTTATTTCCACGACCTGATGTACTGTTTTTGGATGAGCCGACTAATAACTTGGATTTGCCAGCGATTTCATGGTTGGAAGACCAACTCAAGAAACACGAAGGCACGATGGTTGTCATCTCTCATGATAGACACTTTTTGAATTCAATTTGTACCAATATCTTGGATGTGGATTATAAAAAAATCCGTGAATTTAGTGGAAATTATGATGATTGGTACATCGCTTCTAACCTGATTTTAAAACAACAAGAGTTAGAACAAGGCAAAAAACAGAAAGAAAAAGAAGAATTAGAAGCGTTTGTTAGGCGTTTTTCTGCGAATGCTTCCAAGGCGAAACAAGCGACAAGTAGGCAAAAAAGACTCGAAAAATTGGTTATTGAAGATGTCCAAACATCAACCCGCAGAGATCCGAGCATTGTGTTTAAATTAAAACGCGAAATCGGCAATGAAGTCTTAGAAGTGGAAGGCATTAACAAGGCTTATGGAGACAATGTTGTTTTGCGTGATATTGGTTTTAAAGTGGAAAAAGGCGATAAAATCGCATTGATTGGTCCCAATGGTGTGGGAAAAACGACGCTGTTGAGTATCATCGTAGATGCCTTGTCCGCTGATAGTGGTGAGATTAAATGGGGCGCTACGATTGAGCCGAGCTATTTTCCTCAAAATACCACAGATATCATCAACGGGGATGAATTGCTCTATGAATGGCTTCAAACGTATGATGAGAAAAAAGATTTGGATGAGGTCAGAAAATGTTTAGGTCGCATGCTCTTTTCCGGAGAAGAACAAAAAAAGAGTATCAAAAGTATCAGCGGGGGAGAAAAACATCGTATGATGCTCTCCAAAATGATGTTGCAACGGGGTAATTTTTTGCTTCTTGATGAGCCAGACAATCACCTTGATCTTGAAGCCATCATCGCATTAGGCGAGGGGTTGTATAATTTTGGCGGCAATGTTATTTGTGCGACACACGATAGAGAACTCATCGACGCATTTGCAAATCGAATCATCGAATTAAAACCTGATGGCACTTTTATAGATTTTAAAGGTGATTACGAAACGTATAATGAGCATATTGGTGCGTAAGAATCTTTTCGAGATGGGCTCCAAGCTCGATCATGATAAGCCATGGAATGTTGAAAAATCCCCATCTCAAAAAATAATCAAGGAGACCAAAGCGCGAAATCAGCACGCTTTGGTTTTCAAAAAAGAGAAAAGACGCGGTAAAATCGTCAGTTTGGTTGGAGAATTTTTTCTACCAGAGACGGAGATAAAAGCGTTGTGCAAAGCGCTCAAAAAACAACTCGGAACCGGCGGTACGTCAAAAGAGGGTTGGATGGAATTCCAAGGTGAGTGCCAAGTAAAATTAAAAGAATTACTCAAACAACAAGGTTTTAGAACAAAAAAATAAGAAGGATTTATGGACTATATTATCAACACTTTGATACCGATTTTCATGTTGATAGCCACGGGCTATTTTTTAAAACGCATCAAATTTCCTTCCACCGACTTTTGGCCGATGGCTGATAAATTGACCTATTATGTGCTGATGCCCGCACTGCTTGTTTATAAACTCTCCAACGCCAAAATCGATTTGAGTCACACCATCAATCTCGTGGGTACGACACTGTTGAGTATTACAGTTGTTTTCCTCACTCTTATTATTATCAATGTGTTTTTCAAATTTGAAAAGCGCGCTTTCACCTCTATCATGCAAGGAGGCATTCGTTTTAACTCTTATGTTTTCTTGGCATTTGTTGCTTCAGTATATGGAGATAAAGGGTTGGTCCTAGCGGCGATTGTGTTGGCCTTTGTGATTCCCTATCTCAATATTTTATGTATCTCTACATTTGCGCTCTATGTGCGTCACAAAGATTTTTCCCTAAAAGCTTTTTTGATGACCATCATCAAAAATCCTCTAATAGGTGCTTGTGCTATTGGTGGTTTGATTAATTATAGTAATATTCCGCTGCCTGCTGTCATCTTCAAATCTTTTGGACTCTTGAGTCATGCGGCACTTCCTATGGGGCTACTTTCTGTGGGCGTTGGATTGGAATTAAAGTACTTACATGAAGCTAAAAAAGAGTTGGTTGTTGCGACGATTGCCAAGCTATTTTATTTTCCTAGTATCATTTATGCCATGGGGGCGCTTTTGGGTTTATCGGGTATTCCCTTGAGTGTTGCTATCATCTTTGGTGCGATGCCAACGGCCGTTTCTGGTTATATACTAGCACGAGAACTTGGCGGTGATGTGACCTTGATGGCGTCAATAATCACATTTCAGACTTTAGTGTGTATGGCCAGTCTTTTTCTTATCGTCCCTTTTATCTAAGATATTAATCCTACTTCAAACGTTACAAGGATAAACGGAAACTTTAAAAGTTTTATTTTTATCACTATATTAAAGCAAATTTTAAATATATTATAGTATGATAGTTTACAGTATAAACTATTGAGGTTGTAAATGATTGAAGATAAGAGTCTTGAGCAATACGCAGATGAGATTTCTAAACTCACTTTTAATATGCAAAAAATGTGCACCGCTAAGGAGGCATTATTTTGTGCAACGATTAATCTAAGCCCGATACAATTTCGATGTCTTAGATATCTGCTTAAAACAACATTCCTACAAGTCAAAGAGTTAGCTGACAATATGGAACTCACCCCCTCACGCATTACCAATTTGTTAAACAATCTGGAATCAAAAGGCTACATTCAGCGAAAAATTTCCAATAAAGACAGACGTATTATCAAAGTCACGTTGACAAAAAAAGGTAGAGAATATGCGACTGAAGTACGAGAGAAATATATAAAATATCATGAAGAGATACTCTCAATGCTAAAAGATGAAGAGGAGATAAAAAGCTTGTTTACGAATTTGAAAAAGTTTGAACAGATACTTGATGAATTTTTAGAAAATCAAAAGGAAAACTTAAAATGAATAAAGAACAGAGATATTGGCATCCTCTTGTTGGAGGATTTTTTCTCGGCACCTTGCTATTTGTGAGCTTTATAGTAGCGGGGCAGGGATTGGGTGCGAGTGGTGCTTTTGCGCGAGTGAGTGCACAACTTGCTTACTTGTATGATGCCACTTTTGCCGCAAATGGTTATGCCGGAGCTTACCTAAAACACGGCAATGCTTTGGCAAACTGGACAGTTGTCGAAGTGGTGGGTGTCTTTTTAGGCGGTTTTATTAGTGCGGCGATGGCAGGACGCATCAAACAAAGCATTGAGCGCGGTGAGAATTATTCTGCATCAAAGCGATTGTTTTGGGCGTTTTTCGGTGGATTTTTAATCGGACCTGCGACACGTTTAGCTCGTGGATGTACCAGTGGACAAGCCTTAGATGGGGCTGCGTCATTTTCAGTAGGTGCTTGGATTTTCATGATAGCAGCCTTTGGTGCGGGATTTTTACTGGCGCCATTATTTAAAAAGCAGTGGTCATGATAGCAGAAGCAACACCGATGTATCCCTTGTTTACAACTGGCTCTATTGATGGCAATACGAATCTATTATATGGTTTGATTCTTGGAATGTTTTTTGGATTTATTCTTGAGCGTGTTGGCTTTGGAAATTCAAAAGTTATAGCAGCAATCTTTCACTTTAAAAATCTAAGGGTTTCGCAGACGATGATTTCCGCTATCGTCACAGCAGCCACGTGGATTGTGATTGCATCGTATTTTGGTTGGGTTGATTATGATCAAATGTTTATTCCGTTGGTGTATGTTTGGCCATACTTAGTCGGAGGTGCGATATTTGGCGCTGGTATGGTGATGGCAGGCTGGTGTCCTGGTACTGCAGTCGTTGGGTTTGCATCAGGCAAGATTGATGCGGCTGTATTTATGCTCGGTATGCTCAGCGGTATGTATTTTTACTTTATTGAGTATGATAAAATTGCAGATTTTGCCAATTCAGGATATATCGGACGCTATACGATTGACAAATTAGTAGGCGGTAATATGTACACGACCTCTTATCTCGTGACCATTGTCATGGCGATATGTTTGGGTGTGTTTATGAATGTTATGAAATCAACCATTAATAAGAATGAGGGGAAATAATAGTATGAAATTTTTATCCATGATAGTCGGTGCCGGATTATTGGTCGCCGCCATTGTGTTATCTTTTGTAGTGTCGAGTAATGGAGAAACCATTATCGCCAATCAAAAAAAATTAACGACAGAATATGTGAGTAAATCAGACACAGCACTTCAAAACGGTGATATTAGTAGTGCTTTAAAATATGCCAAATTGGCGATTAGCGCCAATCCAAAAGGAACAGCAGGATTTGATGCTTATAACAAAGTAATGGAAGCCAAATATAAACCGGCTACCCAAGAAACAGCAGCACCTGTAGCACCGGCACCTGATATGTCAGAAGATGACAGTGCCGATATGGGATGTTAAGCGTCGAGATTAGCGGATATTAATAGCTTATCTCTATTGTAAGATTATAATTTTGCCAAGACTTTATCCACAAGATAAGTCAGTATTGGCTGATTTTTTTTGTGGATAATGTAAAATTCAAGGAGTAAATATGAAAAAGTTTTTTTCAGTTTTAGTATTAGTTGCTATGATGGTGATTCCATCATTTGCCGTCAGTGTTCCTAAAAATCATGTCGTATCAGCTGCATGGTTGAGCAAAAATGCGAAGCATGTCGTGATTGTTGATGTTAGTAGCCCAAAAGAGTATAAAATGGGTCATATTCCTGGTGCTGTTAATATACCAAAAGAGAAGTTTTTCTTAGGACGTGCTGGTAATATTAAAGCCCTTCTTGATACTCCTACACAAGTATCACAACTTTTTAGCAATGCGGGTATTTCAAATAACAGTACCGTTGTTTTTGTATCACATGTCAAAGCTAGCAAAAAATACTCAGATATGACACGAGGATTTTGGACTGCTTGGGTATATGGTATGCGAAAAGTTGCGATTTTAGATGGTGGTATCGAAGCATGGGTTGCCCATGGTCAAAAGTTGACGACAACTCCAACAATGGCTAAAAAAGGTAACTTTAAAGTCAAGAAATTTTATAGTTCAAATGTTAAAAGTTTGGTCGATATCAAAAGTGCGCTTGTGAATAAAAATGCACAATTGGTTGATGCCAGAGAAGAAGCTCATTATGTGGGCAAAGATACCGACAAACGATTGGTACGACATGGCCATATTGAAGGTGCTAAAAAAGTTTCTGCTTACTATTTCACAAAAAAAGATGGCAAACTCTTTAAAATGGTAAGTCCTGCTGAAGCCAAAGCTATTTTCAAAAAAGCGGGCGTTGCATTGAACAAACCTATCATTACTTATTGTAACACAGGTCACTTAGCAACTGGTACGTGGTTTGCTGCTAAGTTTTTAGCCGGTGTGAAAAATGTTGGTGATTTTGACGGTTCTATGTATGAATACTCTCGAACTTCACTCCCTGTAGCAAATTAAAAACACATGTTACGCTAAGTCTTTTACTTGGCGTAACACCTCCTCCTCACTTTTTACACAGCATTACATTTAATTTAAGTTTATTCTTTTTGATTATAATCAAATCTATTATTTTATAGATATAAGGAGCTTTATCATGAGAATAGAAAAAGATACGATGGGAGAGATAGAAGTCCCTGAAAATGCCTTATGGGGTGCGCAAAGTGCTCGAAGTTTGATGAACTTTAAAATCGGCGAGGAAAAGATGCCAAAAAGTATTATTTATGCTTTTGCTATTTTGAAGCGCTCTGTTGCTATTGTTAATAATCGTTTGGGAAAGCTTGATGAAAAGAAGACTCGCGCGATTGTATTGGCGTGTGATGAGATTTTAGAGGGTGAACATGACAAAGAGTTCCCTTTGAGTATTTGGCAAACCGGAAGCGGTACACAGACGAATATGAATGTCAACGAAGTGATTGCCAATATTGCGACCAATAAAATGGGAGGTGATTTTAGAAAAGAGAAGCGGGTCCATCCCAATGATGATGTCAATAAATCTCAAAGCTCCAATGACACGTTTCCCACAGCCATGCACATCGCCGCAGTGATGGAATTAGAAGATGCACTGTTGCCTAGTATTGAGCTTTTAAAGACAACATTAACACAAAAATCAGAACAATACCAATCTCTCGTAAAGATAGGAAGAACCCATTTGCAAGATGCCACGCCGCTGAGTGTGGGACAAGAGATGAGCGGATGGGTAGAGATGCTCAAAAAAACCCAAGAGATGATTATGGTCTCCCTCCCACCTCTTCGAGAATTGGCACTTGGAGGTACGGCTGTAGGAACTGGGCTCAATGCGCATCCGAAACTCGGTGAAATGGTTGCTGAGGAGATTAGTAGTTTTACACAAAAAGAGTATATTACCGCTCCAAATAAATTCCATGCCCTCACCAGTCATGATGGGTTGGCTTTTTCTCACGGTGCGCTCAAAGCATTGGCGGCTGATATGATGAAAATCGCCAATGATGTCAGATGGCTCAGTTCGGGCCCAAGATGCGGTATTGGAGAGTATAAAATCCCTGAAAATGAACCGGGAAGCTCGATTATGCCAGGCAAAGTCAATCCCACACAAGCAGAAGCCGTGACGATGGTGACCTGTCAGGTTTTTGGAAATGACACAACCATTGCAATGGCGGCCAGTCAAGGCAATTTTCAACTCAATGTCTTTAAACCGGTCTTAATCAATGCCTATTTGCAATCGGTACGTCTTTTGAGTGATGTATTGCGATCTTTCAATGATCATTGTGCTGTGGGGTTGGAGCCGATTCCTGAGAAGATTGATTTTAATCTGCACAATTCGCTGATGCTCGTGACAGCTTTAAATCCACATATTGGCTATGAAAATGCGGCCAAAATCGCTAAAAATGCGCATAAAAAAGGCATCAGTTTGCGAGAGTCTGCCTTAGAATCTGGCTTATTGAGTGCTGAGGAATTTGATACTATCGTCAAACCTGAAGATATGATTGGACCCAAAGAGTAAGAAATGTAAAATGATTTAAGGAGTATTTATGTAAAATAGATCAATATCTTACTTAGGTGTGTTGATTGAAAAAAATAATAGTTTTGTGGGCCATCTTCACAATAGCATGTTTTGCTACCAATGTGAATCATGATAAAACGCGCGTCGCTCCTATATGTACGTCACAAATTTTTATCACATCAGCACCTCTTGATCTCAATGCCGTACGAAAAACTCAACATTTTCGTGATTTTAAAGATGAGCATATTAATCTAGGCTTCACCCAAACAAAGCGCGTTTGGGTGAAGTTATACTGTGTCAATACCACAACCAAAACACTCAAGCCCATCATCAAAATCAATAATCCCCTCTTAGAACATGTCGTGTTTTATGATTCAAGTGATGGGTATCGCCCTCATGAGCGAGGGATGCTACATATTACCCCATCACAAAAATATATTTATCCCTATTATCACTTCCATCTCGCCCCCAAGCAGCATAAAGAGATCTATATTAAGATTCAAAATACAACCACAGCATTGCAATTTGGTATCCACATGATGGACCGAAAAACGGTGGAACAACAAGAATGGAATGAGCAAGTCTCTATCATTTTTCTCAGTGGTGTTTTAGGTGCGTTTCTTTTGTATTCTTTGACGCTATTCTTTTATACGAAAAATGTCAGTTATCTATTGTATGCAACGTATCTGTTTTTCTTACTCTTTCAGCAGTTGACTTTCATCGGATTTTTGCCTTTATATACATCGGAATCCTTCACGTATATTGATAATCTCATCGTGGTGCCTAAAGTCTCGTTGATGATTATTGCTGCAGCGATGTTTGCCAAGAATTTTCTCAAGACCAAGGCATTTCCCATTATTCATAAAATCTACAATTATATTATTTTATTTTTGATTATACAGATGCCATTCTTTGGAACCCCATGGTTTTATGTCCCCGAAGTCTCTGTCGTGACAGGGTTTGTCTTTGTTATTTTCAATACATTCTGTGGGTTTTATGTCTATCGACACGGCAACAAGCAGGCAAGATTTTTTATTATCGGTTGGATTTTCTTGATTATTGGGTATCTGGTCATGATCTTTGATGCGCTCGGATTGTTTTCACTGATGCATCATTTTCCGGAGCTTATTTTATGGCTGACGGTCTTTGAAGCGCTCTTTTTATTGCTGGCCTTTGTCGATAAAATCCATATTTTAAGTATGCAGAAAAAAGTATTAAATCAGAAACTCTTTGAAGAGATGTCAAACAGGAATAGTTTCATTAAAAAAGAAGTGAAACAAAAAACAAAAGATCTCCAAGGAGCACTTCAAGATAAATCAATACTGTTAAAAGAGTTACATCACCGTGTCAAAAATAATCTACAACTGATACTCTCCATCACAAGATTACAGCGTTATAATATTAAAGACGAACCGGCAATCGAGCAGTTTTGTAAATTGGAAGCACGGGTGAGTTCGATTGCAAGAAGTCATGAGATGCTCTGCTCAACAGATGAGATGGAGTACATTGATATGAATTCTTACATGAGGGAGTTGTGCGAAGAGATTAAAGAGAGTTTTATGACTCAAAGTATCAAGATTTCCTATCATATTGATACTAGATTACCGATAAATAAGGCTGTTTATGTTGGTTTGGTCATCAACGAATTGGTTCTAAATTCTCTGAAATATGCCTTTGATGACAATAAAGGCGAGATAGAAATCAGTTTAGAAGAAAAGGGAGATCAGTATATGTTGAAAATTTTTGATAATGGGAAAGGATTCGATAATAGTATGACAGAAGACAAAACATTGGGATTGAAATTGGTTGATTCTTTGGTGGTGCGCCAACTTCATGGGACGATTGATGTCGTGAGCCAAAACCATACCCACTATACCATCTGTTTTCCTCGATGAGTCATTGAGATATGAAAAAGATTTTGATTGTGGAAGATGAAAGTTTGGTGGCGATGGATTTATCTGCGATACTGACATCATCAGGTTATGCGGTTGCTGGCATTGCGTCAAATTTTGATGATGCGATTGCTTTGGAGGCGCAAACAAAACCGGACTTGGTATTGATGGACATCTATCTCAAAGATTCCAAAGATGGTATTTCTGTGGCAACACAGATAAAATCGCATCATGATGTGCCGATTATTTATATTACGGCACTGAATAGTGAGGAAGATATCAATAGAGCCATCATGACAAACCCATCTGCTTATTTGGTGAAGCCTTTTGATATTGGTGCGCTAAAAGCAGCGATAGAAATCGCGTTTTTGAATGCTCATACAGAGGAACAAAAAGGTGATATTGGATTGGATCACGAGTTTCGCTTTGATTCTAAATTGCATCAACTCTATTATAGGGGTGGATTTGTAAAATTGACAAAAAAAGAGAGCGAACTGTTGGTATTGCTCATGGAATCGGCCAATCAGGTGGTCTCTCTTTACGATATTGAAAATCATATTTGGCCAGAAAAAGATTATAATGTCAATACGCTTCGGGCACTTGTGAGTAGGTTGCGAGCAAAACTAAAATACAAATTTATAGAAACTTTGCCTGCGATTGGCTACCGCATTGTACTTGTGGATTAAAATGCAATGAATTTGCAATGTCTATTGAGTATGATGGAATGATTCATAAAAAGGAGATAAAATGATGATAAAAAAAATATTGATGATTGTGTTTTTGTTATTTTTTTCATGGGGTTGCATGAAAACACCACAACAAAATAACAACATCGTTGCAGGAGAAGACATCAGCTATGTCAAAGTCGAATAAACATTTAAACGACTGATGAATCAGTATCAAGCACAAAATATACAAAAATTCTTTACCTTTGTCTCACGGCGTGGATTTCATCAAGATTATATGGCCTTTCAAGAAGCAATAGAACAAGATTTTAATACGTATCATATTCTTGGGTTTCAGTATTGGGTCGATAAAATCACCAGTGATGGTACCAAGCGTTATCTTTATGTCAGATGGGATAAACGTTACACTATCATTAATAATACGAAAGAGCATCGACAAACAGGGACAACACGATTATTATTTGAAACTATCAAAGGTAAATATAAACTGATTGGATTATCAGGTGATATACTGTGGGGTGAGAGCTTGCCTGGCTGGCAATAACCTCTAGTGTATCAATTGAAAATCGGAAACAAAAAACATATGATTTTGTTTCCGATTGTATGATAACCGCTTCTTTAAAACTTTCTCTAAAATGACACACATAATCACAGATTAACATTTTATTAACAATTTATTAACAATTTGTTCATTTTGCAATGCTTTTGCAATGCCTTCGTAGTAATATTAAGGATAAAAATATTAAAGGGGAGGGCAAGAAAATGATGAAAAATATTGTCTTCATGATGTTGTTACTGTTTGTTATGCCGAGTTTTGCAGATTCTCAGTATGATAAAGACATCGTGGTTTTGGATCAAAGTCGAGATGATAAAGTCAAAGAGGTCTTTAAGCAACTCATGGGATATTATGAAGAACAAGATTCACAAGGATTTTTCTCTTTAGTCTCAGAGGATCGGTTTATTCAAGACTATATGATTTTTAGTGAAGCTATTGAAAAAGACTTTAGAACTTACGATATCCTAAGCTTTGATTATTGGGTCGATAAAATTACTAGTGATGGCATCAAACGTTATCTTTATGTCAAATGGGATAAACGCTACGAAGTAACCAATGGTACAACACAAATCAAAAAAGTAGGGTATTCTAGATTTTTGTTTGATGAGATTAATGGTCAATACAAGTTGATTGAATTAGCGGGCAATAATCTCTGGGGTGAGAGTTTGGGTGAGTGGACACGCGATGTTCCAAAAATTGCCGGTCAAGAAGTCTATCAGACCGCAAGTGGTGCTCCTGCTGCCGCAGGTGGTGCATTGCCAGATCTCACAGTAACGATTATAGATGCATCCGTTTCTGAAGTATATTTTAAAATTATGAATATTGGAGCAGGTACAGCCATCGCTCCGATTACGTATAGGATTAGTTATTGTGGCAACAATGCTACCTATAATTATGATGGTAATCTCGCGCCAGGGGAAACTCAAACTCTTTCAAAACCCATGCCTGCTTATGTTTGTCCTTCTAGTAGCCCCATTACTATTACGATTGACCCTAGTGATAATATTATTGAATCTGATGAATTCAATAATGAAGAGAGTGCTACTCTATGAAAAATTTACTTATTATTGCATCACTCCTAACCTCAGGAGTTTATGCAGCAGATATTGCAGATGAATGGAGAGCGAGTGGTCGGTTGAATGCTTATATTGAAAATATCGATGTGAGTGGTGGCTCTAGTACGAGTGATAAAGAGGGAACGACTCATGATGAAGAGTTGTCCTTGCGATTTGCAGGCCCTCTACAGGGGGGACAAGCTGGAGTGGATATCAGAGCGCGGGGTACCAATGATAGTAGAATACAAAAAGATGGATTTGAATTATTGTACTTACACGCGTATTTCATCACTAAAATCTGGCGTTTAGAAGTCGGTGATGTTGCTGCTTCTTATAATCCCTATGTTTATGGTGGTAGTGTCAAGGGTATCAAGGCTGTTTATACTTCGCCCAAGAAAGATCACACGTGGAACTATTCGATGATTGCAGGGTATAAAAAGAGCCTGTGGAGAGAAGTGTATACGAAAGACCAATATGAGGTACCGACGGGATATTCTGGCGCGTTTGAAGCAAAATATATTCATGAGCGTTCCAAAGAGATTGCCATCAGCGCAGCGTCTTATCAGGATGATCTCTCCACTGGCGATACCAATAGCACCAATTTGGGTAAAAAAGGTGTGAGTATCGGCGTAGATGGACGATGGCGATTTAACAGATATGTTACCCTAAAAGGGCAATTTGCCATCGTAGATGCTACCGATGATTTATCCCATGGCAAACCCACGTCTTCGAGTAATGCTTTGTTATTGAAAGTCCTCACAAAACCAAATTTGCGATCTATTCGAAGTAATTTTACCTATACACGAGTTGGCACAGATTTTATTTCGCTCTCTGGCAGTGCACCACAAGATACCGAACAATTTGAAAATTCAAATACGTGGAGAATCAATCAAAAATTAAGTGCGAGATTAGGATTGCGTGCAAGACGCGATAATCTGGATGGAAGTCTGGGGGGTACGCAGCGAGTCTATTATGAAAATCTCTCTTTTTCATATCGTCCCGATTTTATCAAAAGATCGGATATCAATGTACGATTTTCCAATCGTGATACCAAAGGAAGAGGTACCGATACCGGTTCTCAAACCGCAGGTATTGATATGAATGTGAGACGAAAAGATGGCTGGAGATATGGTGTGGGGTATGAATACAATAAATTGACCGACCACAACTCTTCGCTCAATACTTCGACCACAAATTCAATTCGCACAACAATCGGATATAAAAAGAGAATCGATAAAGAAAAATCATATCGTGTGACCGTGGGATTGAATTATCAAAGAGTCAAATCCAGTAATGTCAACAATAATTATGGCATCAAGCTGGACATGGGATATGACTACAGTCGAAGATTGGCATTGGATTTTTATTACCTGAGTCGCTATGCCTATCAAGATATCAGCAATGATACTCAAAACAGTACCTATCAGTTTAGAGTGACCTATCGATTGGACCCAAAAGGACGACAAATCATCAGATTGCTGCTAGAACAGATTCATTATGATGTCGAAGATGATGCGACTAATAGTTACAACCAATTTAGAGGGAAACTCTCTTACTCTCTAAATTTCTAGATTAACAGATTTTATAAGCATGATGTTTATCATGATGCTTATAAAATTCTATCTCTGAGAAGGAGCCGCTTTGAAAGCTTTTTTATTATTACTGATTTTTACAGTTTTTTCCTGGGCCAATACTTATGTAAATGCCGATGATATAGGTTTTGTAGATGAAATTACAATCAATGGTAGAGAATTTGATTCCTTACCTCATGAGATTGAATTTTATCAAGAGGATTTAAAAAATGGTAGAGTCATTGTAAGAGGGCTTTTGGAGAGTGATGATAAAAATACCCCTGTAGAAAAATTGCATGTTGAAATCACAACCGATGGAGGAGCGACGTGGAGTCGGGCAAAAGGAACGGGTATTTGGACATGGAGTTTCACCCCACAATTGGAACAATCCTATGAATTTTCATTGAGAGTTGTGAAAGAAAGTAGCGAAGAAAAAACAGATACTATCGGCGTGGAGGGGATATATTATATCGCAGGTTTTAAATTAACACTTGATGCAAGTGTTGCGATTGCAGATGGCAAGATTTCAGGAAGTGGTACGATTACGATTCCCTACCTGGATCACTTTAATATTGATAACACCATACCGGTTGACTTTAGCAATCTCCACGTGAGAGATCACAATATTACCATGGGCGATATTACCTACAATACGCCATTGGCTTTGAATTCTGATATTGCCGATATTGCAATTAGCAAAATAGTCATCTCAGCGACTCCTGCTAATAATAAAGTAGAAGGGAAGATTACTTTAAAGGGATTTTTGAGTACATTGTCTAGTATTGATCTCTCTGATACGAGTAAATTATTGCCTAATACTTTTAGTCTCGATATCCCTGTCAGTCAGAAAGATATCACAATATGGCCTTCAAAAAATGTTAAATTGGCAATAAATTCTGGAAATGTCAATGTCAGTTATCATATAGGAGACAACCTTCCTCAGATAGATATGAGTGGTCTCAATGCTACTTTAGCGTTTGGTACCCTTTTGACAGATGTCTCAGATACTGCAAACGCAATCACAGCAACCCTTGAAAACTTAGATGAAAATGCAACCGATAGCTATGCGCTAACCATGAATAATGCTGAAGCTTATCTGTTGGGTAAAAAGATAAAATTGAGTGATTTTAATCTGGGCTTAGATATCTCTAATTATCTGCTTCCGAAACTATCATTGGTATCCAAGGTTGATTTTAGCGCGTATGATAATCTTATCTTGAAACAGATGCGCGATGCAACTTTGAGTGCGAATATTTCAAAAAATGGTATGAGTGCCTCGATTACGCTAGCTGCTGCATTGCCATCAATGACGATTTTGGATCGGGGCGGTGTCGGAAAAGATGTCAAACTAGATTTTTCATCACAGACTCTTCCGAGTTTTTCTATCAATATAGCAGATACCCAGAGTATGCCTTCATTTGATCTCTCAGGTGTCAGCGCCACGCTTGACTTTGGTGATATTATTCAAAGCGCAAAAAGCGAAGCAGGGGGAGCAATTAGCTCTCTCAAAGCAGATATTGATCTCACATTAGATGAAACAAAAGAATTTTCTCTCAATTTTAGTAATATTTCCAAAGCCTATCTGTTAGGGAGCAATTTTGCTCTAGAGGGATTGGATGGAAACTTTAAATTTAATTATGATACCAAAATCATCTCCCTTGGCAATATTAGTGTTAATTTAGATGATTATAGCGATCCGATTTTGAAAAAACTCAGTGGTTCAACCATCAGTGCGACGATTTCTTCACAAGGATTTAGTGCCCATTTGCAAGCAGATGCCGGAATTGATGATATCACGCTTTTAGATAGAGGAGGTCCGGGTAAAGATGTCATTTTAAAAGTGACGGGCACTCCTTCGGTTGGGGTTAATATTAGCCAAAATGGCATTGATTTTGATTTTGGAGAATTAAACGCTAAGGTGGATTTCGGAGATCTCTTACAAGGTGCCCAAAACAGCACAGGCGGCATGATTTCACATGTTGTTGCCACACTCGGTAATAGTATCGACAATGCCAAAAAATATACTTTGAGTTTTCCAACGTCTACAAAAGTCTATCTATTAGGAAGTAATTTTTCACTCAAGGGAATCAATGCAAGTTTTGATTTAACAAACCGATCCGTACATTTGGACAGTACCCTTGATCTCACTATCATAAGCAATCCTCTTTTGCAAGCGATTAAAGAAGCTTCTGTGCATCTCGATGTGTCGCCATCAGGTTTTGTGGGTAGTATTAGTGCCAGTGGGGAATCGGACCCTATTACGATATTGGATCGAGGAAGCGTTGAAAACAGCGTGAGGATGAAGTTTATCACGCCACCGACTATTAAGTTGGCATTAGCGGCAGATGAAGTGTCTCTTGGATTGAGTGGTGGTGCGGCCAAATTGTATTTTGGAGATTTACTGCAAGGAGCAGAGGCACAACTTAATGCCATTACCGATAATCTGGGGGCTTCTATCAATGGTCAGTACGATTGGGCAATCAGCGGTTCAAAAAAACTTATCAATGATTCGAAAGTGTTATTGACGTCTTTGAGTGGTACGCTGGATATTTCCAAATTGGAAAACCCTCAAATACACTTTACCTCGACGGCAGACTTACATGAATATGGTGGGTTATTAACCTCTGTAGATGCCATCAATATGAACGCAGATATCTCAAAAGAGGGTTTTAGCGCGAGTTTAAGCCCGCATCTTACCAGTGTTGATATTTGGTCAGAAAAAGGCGTGAAGCTTAACTTTACGCAAGATCCGACTTTCAATATCGCTATTAGTAAAAATGACTTTAAAATGGGGCTCTCTAATCTGCATGCAAATCTAAATTTTGGTACATTACTCGCTGATGCAACCGCTGAGATACAAAGTAGTGCCCCCAATCTCGATGGTGTTAACTCCGCTGTAGATAAAGTCCAAGAGTTAAGCAATACGGCACAAAACTACACTTGGAGCATCACAGGAGAGCATTTGCTAGCAGGTAGTAGTGTGTTACTTAAAAATCTCAGTGGTAGTATCGATTTGAGTGATTTCAGCAATCCTTCCATTGCGTTTAATGCCCTGGCAGATTTACATAATTATGGTACTGTATTTGAGTATGTTACGAATGCAGGAGTCGAAAATGCGATGCTTTCAAAAAGTGGTTTTGAAGCCACACTATTTGCTACACTGAGTGATGTCGATATCTGGAAGGATAAGAATGTCAAACTTCTCTTTAATCAGGATAAACCACCAATGATCAAACTCAGTGTTACTACCAGTGGGTTGAAAATCGGATTCAAAGACTTCAGTGCTGATGTATTCTTCGGAGATTTGCTCGATAATGCTAAAGCGACCCTATCGAGTTTAAGTGGTGATATTTATAGCTGGAATTTAAGCGGGATTCATGACATACAAGGGACTTCCCTTAAAATCAAAGAGATGTTAGGAACTATTGATTTATCCGATTTAAAAAATCCGACTTTGAATGTGAATGGTTCGGTTGATCTGAGTGCCAATGGTGGAATTTTAGAAAATATTACAGCGGTCTCTTTGGAGAACTCGACGATTTCAAAAGAGGGATTCAAAGGAGATTTGAGTATCGGTCTCAATGGTTTTGATGTTTGGCCGGAAAAAAATGTAAAAGTAGAATTTCCAAGCGGTACGACTCCTACTGTAAGTCTCACTTTGACGCGAGATGATTTTAAGATAGGATTATCTGATATCAATGCCAATATTAATTTTGGCTCTTTATTAGATGGCGAGATTATTGCATTATCTCCACTCTCTAGCACGACAGTAGACGATGCATTGCAACAAGCAACAAAGGGTAGAACCATGCCCACTAGAGGTCGAAGAAGTCCCAGTGATTTCAAAAAAATAGGGCAAAATATCAGCGATACACAAACGCAAAAAGGCATTTATAAATGGTCATTGCAAAGCTCTCATACTTTATTACAAGATGAAAACAATGCGAATAAATATGTCAGTGTGACGAGTATCAGTGGCACGATTGATCTCAATAATCTATTGAATCCAATCATAACCTTTGATGCGGCAGCAGATTTTACGCATTATCAGATTGGTACCGCGACACTTGGACACGTCACGCTTGATGATGCTACTATATCACGAGAAGGTATCTATTGGAATATGGCATTTGAAGGGGCAGCAGTTGAACTTACAATTCTTGATTTGGGAACGAGAAGTGAAGATGTCAGAATTGAGCTTTCAAATATAGACGGTCATGCGAGCAGCAGTGGCAGTGGCGGCATTGATCAAGCTGATGGCAGACTCTATTTTGGTAAACTTTTTGATGGTAATGTGGAACCCATTGCGCTTACATATCAAAGTTCGGGAACCTACTCTTTTTCAACAAATCAAGTCTTTACTTATAAAAAAGGGGATAACTCTGTGGTCTTAAGCGGAGTGAGTGGCATCGTAAAAAAAGTAGGAAGTAAATATAAAGTGTCGCTCCAAGGCAATTCAGTAGTGCATGCAGCATTGCTGTCACAGTTTAATGTCGGAAATCTTACGATTGGAAATTTGGAAGTGAGCAGTAGTGGTTTTGCCGGTGATATATCAGCAGCGTTCGCACCGGCTAAAGTGATGACCCTTGTGGCCGGACATGCCTCACTTGTCCTAAGCAAAGTGGGGGTACATATTGACTCGACCAAAAATATTCCGCTTGCGATTAATGCGTTTGATGGATTTTTGGATTTGAGTCCGATCTTTACAGAATCAAGTGCTCAAGCCAAAGCATTATTGAGTTTGGTTGACTCTGATGTCAGATGGAGCATGCCTCATGATCTACATATAAATAATGATAATTTTATCTTTAAAAATCTCAGTGGCTCTTTTGATCTTGAGAGTTCTCTTGAAGATATCAAGATTGGACTCAATGGAATTTTTAGCTACAAAGGCATCGATAATCTTGCTTTAGAGCTCAACAGTTTCAAAATCTCAAGTAGTGGTTTAAGTGGAACCATCAAGTTAGCCGATGGAACAACGGTTGCTATCCCTGGGGTCGATGGATTGAAATTGAGTGCATTAAGCGCGACATTTACTCCTGCAAATATCGAGGGAAGTGCGGGATTAACATACGATAAGAGTGACTTTTTAGGCTCTAGTAAAAATTTACATGTCGGGCTAAGCTCGGTAATTGATAGAAATGGTATTAAAAATTTTACAGTCAATACCAATGCATTAGAAGCGATTGAAATACCAGATTTTGCAAAGATGACCTTTCCATCTGTGCGTGTGGCTCCATCATTTGATGATTTTTGGATGAGCTTTAATGGTACGATTAAACCGACCAATGCTATCTTTTCGGTGGCCAGCGAACTTGAGTATCAAGGATTGAAGATTTCAAAAGAGGGTATTAGTATTGAGAGTGCCGGTATGGAATTTGATGTCAGTGGGGCGAGTGGAAGCCTTGGCGGATTTTCGCTTTCAATTGAAAAATTGGGTCTTGGTTTTTCAAGCAATAAACTTTTTGTTAGCACCAAAGGGGTGCTCTCACTTGCAAGTGTTGCAGAAGCGGGAGCGGGGCTAAAACTTTATAGTGATGGCGATGTTGATGTGGATAGTATCAAGATAAAAGTATCCAATCCCGGTGTTACCTTTAATGGAGAGATTGCTTGGTATAAAAACGATCCGATTTATGGTAATGGCTTTGGGACTTTGTCACCACTGCAGTTAAAACTTGCCAATGTTTTTAGTGTTGAGGGTGAATTTAAGATAGGAGAACATCCAGAAAAAGGCTTTTATTGGATGGCAAAAGCAGCTGGAAGTATTGGTGGCAGTGGGATTCCTTTGGGACCTTTGAGCATCTATGGACTCGGAGGTGGTGTTGTTTACAACATGAGCTATACGAAGGTGGGGAAAAGTTATACTTTTGCTCCAAGTGGAGAACACAATAGCATCATCATCTTTTCAGCACTTCTTGGAACCCCAGATATGGGCTATACTTGGCATGGTAATGTCGAGATGATGATTGATACAGCAGGTCAGTTTACCATCAATGCTGAGCGCACTTATATCATCAGTACCAAAGAGGGTGAACCTGAAAATAGAAAGGTGTCAGGACGCATAGAGTATGCAAATTCTCCAGCATCACTGCATATCAGTGCATCGGCAAATATCACATTTTTTGGCATTGGACTGAAAGCTGAGAATAATGCCGTCGATATTTTATTATCCACAGGAGAGAAACATATCTTTGTGGGCCAAAAAGCCATCGAAGGATTTTCCAATGCTACAAACAATCCAATCACTATAACGGTTCTTGGGCTCGATGCGAGTGGTTATTTCATGATTGATACCAGACAGTTGGCTTTTGGCCTTGGATATCATTTCTACAAAAAATGGTCATTAGATTGGACTGGTCCAAATCCTTGGGCTAGTGCGGAGGTTGATGCCGAAGCGGGTGCGTTGATGCGGTATAACCCTTTCTTTATGCTGATGTATGCAGAAGCTGGCGCGACCTTTTCTGTAGGGTATGCCGGTTTGGATACTTCTTTGGGTGCTGATGTCAAAATGGAACTTGCCACACCAAACCCCTCATACCTATGGGGAAAGGTTGGAATTTCTGCGTTGGGTGAAACCTTTCATTTCTCAGGTTACATTTACGGAAGTGGTCGTCCTGATGGAGGGCAAAAAAAATCTAAACTATTGTTTGACCATATAGAGCCTTATAATGAAATTGATATTAGCGTGATGCCTGAGTTTAAAATTGTCTCAATGTTCAATAAGAGTATCACGAGTTTCGAAGATGTCAAATTAACCAAAAAAAGTACCGGAGTCGATGTGCCTGTTGGTATCGATAAGTCATATAAAACAGAGCCCAAAGAGATTATTGTGATACCATCATCTCCCCTCGCTCCTGATAGTAAGTATACCCTAAGTGGAACACTTCACTATCATGATAATACAGAAGATACGACTGAGAATTTTAAAAAAGATTTCAAGACGACAAAATTAAATCGTTTAGAATTTAGCGAGATTGTCGCCAGTATTACTCCTGAAAATGGTAGAACGAATGTCTTTGAAGAAGAACCTGTGACCATACAATACAAAGAAATTATGAAATATTTAAAAGAGGACAATGAGCTTTTTAGTAACTATGAAGTACAGGTTGCAAATTCTAAAAATGAAGCGATTAGTGGAACTTATAGCTACAATAGTGAGCATTTGAGGGCTTATTTTGTGCCCGCAACCCCTCTTAGGATTTATCATTATTGTGTCAGAAATAGTGATGGGAGTGTGATGGAGACTTTTAAAACTGCACAAGGAGAGTATTTGAATCCTTTCAATGGGTATAAAGTAGATGGAGCGGTGGGAAATGATGCATCCCCCGTTACCGTTCCCTCAAGAATCAGCAAAACGAAGCTTGAGAATGTCAATCTAGGGAAATATTATGATGGGAGTTCACGAGGCTCTGGTTCACGTGAGGGGGGCGATGATGAGAGTTATTCTTATTATACCAACAATGCCTACAATATTACCGTGACGGATAAAAGTAAAAATCAAATTGTCTATTACTCAACGTTTTCTGTCAGTGGGAACAACATCCTTAAAGAAGAAGAAAGACGGTTTGATGAGATGAAAGACCAATTGCATCCAAGCCTAAGTATAAGTTATAACGTCAATCCAGCACGTGGTGATGAAGCGAGGATTGAAATTTATTCAGATTTAGATAATATTGGCATTACCCATCATAGTATTTTATATAAAATCACGACAACATGGGAGGTAGAAGGTTTAGGAACGGTGATAAAAGAAAATGATTGGAATGACAAAGGTAAATATGGAAGACTTCCTGAAGTGCGTTTTGAAGGGCACGATATAATGGCATTAAGACGTGCTAATATTACCTATTATGTAGATGAAGGTGGAACGAAACGAGACCTATTTACGATTGAGAATATTGGTTTTGTTAATGGGGATGCCTACTCCACAGCAGAAGCAGAAGAAAGGGAAGCCCAAGTCAATGATATGGTAGATAAAGCATCATTGCAAGAGAATATTTTTGATAATCCGGGAAGTTCAACACCAGGAGGAGGTTTAGTCCCTGGTGGAGGCATCCCTGGTGGAATCCCTGGCGGCGCAATCCCTGGTGGTTTTGACGGCGGAGTGATACAAAATTTTAAGTTAGGAATGTGATCATGAAGAAATTTATACTAATATTGGTGTTATTGGCGATGAGTATTCAAGCTGAAATGATCAAAAATGATATTGGAATTTATGCTGATGTACAAAAAAATAAAATCGAACTCAAGTGGATTGTCAAAAACTACTCTAGTGCCAATGTTTATAAGATATATAGAAGTGCCAAAGGTGAGCCTGAAAAGCTTATAGGCATTGTTAAGCCGATATCCTATGAAAAGCTTAAAAGAGATGGGTATTCTGAGGATTATATCTTTCAATTTTATCCTTATAAAGGGGCCAAGACGCTCGATGATAGGATACGAATTCGTCAGATAGATGAAAAGATTAATGTCTTTAGAATCATACAATTGGCAAAAAATTTGCAGTTTGCTAAAAATCTTGGACAATATTTTAGTGATCCTAATATCAAAAAAGATACAAAATATCGTTATAAAATTATACTAGAAAACAATGGGAAAAAGATACTGCAAAAAATCATTTTAGTTGATACCGCGTATTATAAGAGAAACAATAGCATCAAGTGGCTTCAAGGTACCAGAACGAATCATGGCGTTTTGCTCAATTGGGATATTGCTAATTCGAGTGCTTTTTATGATATTTATAGGAAGAAAAAGACGCAAAATAGATTCCAGAAACTCAATCAAAATCCAATATTTATAGATAAATCTTTTGCACTAAAGCATAAAACACTCTTTCGTGATTTGCATCTTACCCCAAAAGAAGAAGCGAGTTATTATGTTCAAAAGATCGATATATTTGGCAAAAAAGGAAAACCGACCTATCATATCAATGTGAAAAAAAGCATCAATACCCAACCCAAGATAGTGAAAGATATTTTTCTCAAAAACAGCGACAGACAGATTATCCTTCGCTGGGGGAAAATCGACAAAATTTTGGGCTACAATGTTTATAGAAGCACCAATTACGGTGGAGGTTTTATCAAGCTCAATCAAAAACCCATCAAAAAAGCGGTCTTCTTTGATAGAAATTTTAAGTTGGGACAAAATTATTACTACTACATTACTACTATCAATATGCAAGGAGAATCCAAAGCATCAAAGAAGATGCTCGCATATGCCAAAGATGCAACGCCACCGCCATTTCCTTTGAATCTCAAAGCAAGCGTAAAGGCAGGCTTGGTGACGCTTTCATGGCGTGGTGTGAAAGCGAAAGATTTATTGGGTTACAAAATATATATGTCTATGGATAAAACGGCAAAACAGTGGGCGATGGTCACTAAAGAAGCGATATCTAAGACGACTTTTGTGCACAAACGCCCAAAAACCTTGAGTCGCCATGTTTATTATTATCGTGTGAGTGCTGTGGATAAAAATTTCAATGAAAGTGCCCCTTCAAATAGTGTCATGATAAAACTTCCCGATGTCACTCCACCGTCCCAACCGATAGTGACAAAGTTCATCGTATATCCAAACAAGATTGTTCTCGATTGGAACCGAATCATCGTGTATGATTTTGATCACTACAATCTTTATAGAAAAAAAGGCAAGAATATCATCAAACTCAATACAAAGCCACTGATTCGTAACCACTTTATAGATACCAAACCTCAAAAAGGTATCAATGAGTATATCATCACAGCAGTGGATAAAAGTGGCAATGAATCTGCCAAAAATCAATCACAAAAGATTAACGCTTTAGACTTAAAACCGGTCACGATAACAAACGTCACTGTGAAAAAGATCAAAGAGGGTACGAAGATATCTTTTAGTTGCAAGGATAAAGACTACAAGGGATTTGAAGTATTCAGAAGCAGTGGTAGCGACAAGCGCTACTATAATATTTCTAATTTTCAAAAAGGGAACAGTTTCACCGATAAACATTTATTGGGTAAGAGAACTTACTTTTACAAGCTCAAAGCGTATGATATGATGGGTAATATCAGAGAAAGTGATGTCGTAGAAGTGAAGATCAAATGAATGAAAGGGTCTCAAGCTAGATACTGAGGCCTTTAAATTCCCGTACAAGCGTCATCTGTCGAGATATTAGATAATTGACAATAGCCTTATGTGAGGGTGCTGTTGGGACAAAATCAGCAATGATATAAAATGCTTCTTTATGTGGTAATATTTTAAAAACGCGGGCTTTGGTGCGGATGATAGTGGGCTTTGGTTGGTCTTTAAAAGAGAGGCTGATATAGATTTCATCTTCCTCAGCCATGCCTTCTGGAATACTTGGTAGAGAGATTTTAACGGCTTCTTTAGACATATCTTTGATGTACATCTCTTGGTCATAAATCTTTTCTCGAAATACCAATGAAACACTATGGTGTTCATCAGGTTCCAAAATCAGTGATTTTCTCTCACTCGGTGTTGTTTTTAACATCGAGCAATTTTCGGCTTCTATCGTCTGCTTTGCAAAGTTAATATCTTTGATGTCGCTTGATTCTATATCAAACGGAAACAGATCACAATGTATGACGGTTTTTTGTTCAAATCTCACAGATTTCAGCTGATTTATTGATGTCTTAAAGGTATAATGATTGAGCGAAGTCTCGATAATCTTGCCATCACTCGATATCATGAGGCCTTTATAGAAATTATACAATTTAATCGTCGCATCGGCTTCTTTGGCGGCATTAAAAAGATGCAAAATCGTCTCTTTGTTAGAGAGAATCGTATCATCTTCTATTCTTTTTTTAGCATAAAGACCAAGGAGATTGAGCGGTGTGATATCGGTCAATGACAAAATATAAGCATCATTGTTTTCGTTAATACTCGCTAGTTTCAAGATAAAATGGTGTTCTACGTTCTCTGTATCATGGATCTTGATATTGTACAATCGGTCGATATTTTGTTTGATTTTTTCCAGGCAACTCTTTGTATCATCTTCTTTACGATACAAAAAATTTGGATGTGGCAACAAAATTTCATCTAATTTCATCGCTCTTTCTCTCAACTCTAACTGCGTTTTAAGACCAAAAAAGTTTAAAAAGGTTTCATTGGTGAGGACAAGATGATCGTCTCGGATGAGGGCAATGAGATTTTGTTGCTTGTTAAATATTTTGTACATGTATTGATTGAATTGTACATGATTGAGTTCCTCTAGCATCTTTTCTGAGTGCGAATGCAAAAGCTTGGCTAGACTGCTGATACGAAAAGGCTTCATCAAATAACCATCAACATGTAGATTAATCGCTTCAAGTAGATGGTCTTTGTCATCTTTTGATGAGGTGATGATAATCCTGACTTTTGGACAGATATTTCGTAATTTTTTTGCAAGTTTCAAGCCATCCATATCTTCGAGTTGAATACATGATATGACAAATGCAGGGTGGTGTTGTTCAAAAAGTTCCAAACCCTCTTGCGCATGAGATGTTATATAGGTTTTCGAAAAGATTTTAGAAAGAAACGAACCGACTTTGGTTTTTAAATTTTCATTTTTTTCTATGTAAAGAACCGTGAAATTATTCAGGACTTTTTTTAGTTTCTCTACATCTGTATGCGTTGACATTTTAGACTTTCATATGAGTATCTTTTGAAAAAAGGTTAATTATAACGCTTTTTTCAATAAGGTGACAATCTCTCCCGGGTCGGGAAATCGCTCAATATAGGTACCGATTTTGTTAAGTTTTGAAAAGATAACGTTACCATCGACACTAATATCAAATTGACCACGTTCACCTGGTATTTTTTTAACGATTGCATCGCTAAAGGCTGCTTTTATTTCATCTTCCACCCGGGAAGCTCGTGGCAAATAGTTTCAAACGGTGCAGTATGCTATGATGACTTGCATGGTATCTCCTTAGCCGTTGTTGAGTTTATCTCTCAGCTCTGAAAGCTTTTGTGCGATTAAATTGGCATCTTTCTCTAACTTTGAGAGATGGCCCATTGACTCTAATATCACAAGATGATTTTGTGCTATGGCTTGTTTCAAAAGTTCCATAATGGGGATAAAGTTTTCATTATAAGAAGATTTATCAATCATCTTGTCTTTGAAATCATAATCAATTCCCTTAAGTATATCATACATTGCAATTAAATTGCCCTTAATACGATAAAACTTGTCATCTTGTGTCCTCCAGGTCGTTTGTGTCATGAGGTTGGTTTGGAGTTGTTGTTTGAGCTTATCAAGAGCAGTCGCTAGATTATCAGAATTAACGATAAAAACGGCTCTTTTTTGGCTCATTTCCTTGTTTTGGTCGGCTTTGAGTTGCACCAAATAACGATCAATATTTGAGATGGCTTGTTTCACTCTTGTTGTATAGCTCGTAAAAATTGGTATTCTAAAATCAGAGTAGATATCCGATCGTGCTTGGACAATGTACCGATTAGCCCCACCCGTACCGCGATTTCTCGCTAGGTTGTTTTCGAGTATATTAACGCCGATACGAAACATCTCAATCTCTCCGACTTGTTGGTAGTATTTATTATCAATCCACGTTCTCACCCCGATGAAATTGGTCACCAATCCCTCATTAATGAGATTTTGAAGACCATCTCGGAGTGCGACGGTCGTACTTTTGCCTACTAGGTCTTTGTATTCTTTAACCACAGGCACCCGATCGGTCGTGATTGAATAAAACGGCGCTACAAAGAGGCTGATGGGAAAATACCACAAAAGTAACGATAAGGCTGCTACGACAAAAAGAGCCAAGAATCGCTTCAAGAAGATTCCCCACTCTTTAATATTGAACAAATATGCTATGAATCGGTCTTTTATATTGGATTTTTCCATCTTCCCTCCCGTTTATATGTCTATTTTAGGGATTGCTCCCAAGAGTTTTTTTGTGTAAGCTGCTTCTGGATTGGCAAAAAGATCTTCGACGTTTTTCTCTTCGACAATATCACCAAAATACATCACTACTATTCTATCTGAAATATGCTCAACGACACTTAAATCATGTGAGATAAAAACATAAGTGAGATTAAACTCTTCTTGCAAATCAAGCAAGAGATTGAGTACTTGTGCTTGTATTGAGACATCAAGCGCACTGACGGGTTCATCACAGATGATAATCTCAGGGTTGAGTATGAGCGCTCTAGCGATGCCGATTCGTTGTCTTTGACCCCCAGAAAATTGATGCGGATAGCGGTGAAACCAATCTTTTTGAAGTCCCACTTTATCCATAATCTCATATACTTTTTTCTCGATTTCTTGATCACTCAAATCGGTGTTGAGTTTCAAAGGTTCTGCGATAATCTTGCCGACTTTCCATCTCGGATTAAGCGAAGAGTAGGGGTCTTGAAAGATGATTTGCACCTTTTTTCGATACTCTTTCAACTCATGCGGTGTAAATTTGGTGATATCCTGACCTTGGAAGATGATGGCGCCTTCTGTTGGTTTTTCGATGGTCATGAGCATTTTTGCTGTGGTAGATTTTCCACAGCCACTCTCACCCACAATACTGAGGATTTCACCTTTTTTTACATTAAAGGAGATATTATTGACCGCTTTGACGATATTGGGCGCTTTGAAGAGCCCTTGAGAGATTTCATAATGTTTTTTGAGATTTTTAACTTCAAATAGTATATCACTCATCGAATCTCCTTTGGAAATTGTAGATAATCAATGTGATCATCAACCGTATCAAGATGAGCCTTTCGTGCCACTTTACCCGGTATCGGTATGGAATTTAAAAGCGCTTTTGTATAAGGGTGTCTTGGGTCGGCAAAAAGCTCTTTGGCTGAGGCCTTCTCTACGATATGTCCTTTATACATGACCACGACTTCATCAGCGATTTGGTACACGACACCCAAATCATGGGTGATAAAGAGGATGGAGGTGCCTTTTTTCTCTTGCAATTCGCGCATCAAGTCCAACACTTGCGCTTGGATGGTGACATCCAATGCCGTGGTCGGTTCATCTGCAATCAAAAGACTAGGCTCACATGCCATCGCCATGGCAATCATGACACGTTGTCTCTGTCCTCCACTGAGTTTGAAAGGATACTCATGATATTTATCTTTTGGATTTGGCATACTCACTAGTTCCAAGGCTTCGATGACCTTGTTATAACGCTCTTTTTTGTTCAGATGTTTTTGATGCAATTTCAAAGATTCATCGATTTGGAATCCTATCGTATATGAGGGATTCAAAGAGGTCATGGGTTCTTGGAAAATCATCGCAATCTCTTTCCCTCTAATCTTGCGCATCTCTTTGATATTTTGTTGCAGTAAATCCTCCCCTTTGAAGATAATCTCTCCCCCATCAATACGACCGGGCTTATCGATTAATCTCAATATTGATAAGGAGGTAATACTCTTACCGCTACCACTTTCTCCTACAATACAAACAGTTTTGCCCTTAGGAATAGAAAAAGAGACATCATTAACAGCAGTATTGACATGTTCATCCGCATAAAATCGGGTGATTAAGTTTTTGACTTCTAATAACATCACTTCTCCTTTAACTTTGGATCTAAAACATCCATCAATCCATCACCCACGAGGTTAAAACCAAGCACGGTGAGAAAGATGGCAAGACCCGGATAGAAAATCATCCAAGAGGCCGTAGTGATGTATTGGAGTGAATCTGCTAGCATGGCGCCCCATTCTGGCGTTGGCGGTTGTGCACCAAGACCCAAGAAACTTAGCCCCGCTGCTTCAAGTACCGCAGAGGCAAAACCCATCGTGGCTTGTACGATGATGGGTGTGGTACAATTTGGCAAGATGACTTTGAACATCAAGCGGCTATTGCTAGAGCCATTGACACGACTTGCGACGACATACTCTTTCTCTTTTTCGCCCAAAACCGAAGCTCTGACGATTCTCGCATATGTTGGAATCCCCACAATCCCGATGGCAATCATGGCATTGAAAAGGCTCGGTCCTAAGATGGAAACGATGACAATCGCGAGCAAAATGGCAGGAATGGAGAGCATAATATCAACAATACGCATGATAATCGCGTCGACTTTTTTTCCAAAATATCCAGCAAACAGTCCCATAATAAGACCAAAAAAGAGTGAAATTCCCACAGAAATAGCACCGATCATGATAGAGATTCTCGCTCCATAGACGATTCGTGAGAAGAGGTCACGTCCAAAATCATCCGTTCCCAAGATATGAGAGATATGACCGCCTTCATCCCAAACCGGTGGAATCAGTCTCTTAGCAAGGTCTTGATCAATGGGACCATGAGGTGCAATCCACGGCGCGAAGATGGCGAAGATGATTAAAATCAAGATGATAAAAAATCCAAATACGGCGGATTTATTTTTTTTGAATTGTTTGATAAATTCTAAAATTCTCGTAATATTATTCATTAGCTCAACCTTATCTTTGGATTGATGAGGGCATACATGAGATCGACTAAAAGATTCACGATAATAAACATCGTCGCGATAATCAGTGTCGCCGATTGAATAATCGGAAAATCTCTCTGATACACCGCATTGACAATCCACTTACCGATACCCGGCCATGAAAATGTCGTCTCAGTAAGGATAGCTCCTGCAAACAAAGTTCCCAACATCAAGCCGATGACCGTGATGACCGGCATCATGGCATTTTTCAGCGCATGGATAAAGATGACTGAAAAAGTAGAGCATCCTTTGGCTTTTGCGGTTCGGATATAGTCCTCTTTCATGACTTCAATCATCGCAGAACGCGTCATCCTCGCGATGATGGCCATCGGGATAGTCCCAAGCGCAATGGCGGGCAAAATGAGATGTTTGAGCGCGTCCCAAAAGGCTTCATAATTATTGGTCAACAAAGAATCGATCAAATAAAATCCTGTGATATGGTCGATATCAAATTCATAACTCAGTCGTCCGGATACGGGAAGCCAACCGAGTTTGACTGAGAAAAAGTAAATCATCACTAACCCCAGCCAAAAGACCGGCATCGATACACCCGCAAGAGCGACAAACATACTGCTATAATCAAAAATAGAATAGCGCTTAATCGCAGAAACGACACCGGCACCAATGCCGAATATGATGGCCAATATCATGGCCACACCGGCCAACTCTACGGTTGCAGGGAAACGGTCTTTAAACTCTTGAATCACGGGTTGTTTACTTTTGAGTGATTTTCCAAAATCTCCATGCAATGCTCTGTTGGCAAATATTAAATATTGTACATATAATGGCTTATCAAAACCCATCTCTTTGCGGACTTTTTCTACCGATGTTTTGTTGGCATGATCGCCAAGTAGCATAATAGCAGGATCCCCAGGGCTTAGATGAATCATAAAAAATACAAGTAGCGAAACGCCAAAAAGTGTCGGAATGGACCACAGTAAGCGCTTGATAATATAACTGAACAAATAGACTCCTCAATTGATTTTTGCCGACACATACAGTGTGTCGGCGTTGAAAGATATTTTTATTTTGATAACCAAACGGTGTTGAATCGTCTTTTTCCAACAGGGTCTAGTTTGAATCCGTGGACATTTTTGGCCATCGGTTCTACAACGATTGAATTGGCGAGTGTGACCCATGGTGCTTGCTCATGAAACACGACTTGCGCTTTTTTGTATAATTCAGTTCTTTTAGCGACATCAGGTGTCTCTTTAGCTTCTGTGACCAGTTTGTCAAAGGCATTGTCTTTCCAAAGTGCGATGTTTGATGCGGGTAGATTGGCCGCAGCTTTGCTTAACAATGTATAGAGGAAGTTATCTGGATCACCATTATCACCGGTCCAACCAAGGAGCGCCATATCATGTTCACCCATTTTGGTTTTTTGAAGATAGGTACCCCAATCATAACTGACTATTTTTGCTTTGATACCAACTTTGGCAAGGTCTGCTTGCATTGCTTCAGCTACTTTTCTTCCGTTTGGATTGTACGGTCGTGGTACTGGCATTGCCCAAAGTGTGGTTTCAAAACCATTTGGATAACCCGCTTCTTTGAGTAATTCTTTGGCTTTTGCTGGATCATAAGGATAATCTTTGATCTTTTTATTGTAGCCCCACATTGTCGGTGGAATTGGATTGATAGCTACTTTACCAAGTCCTGCATAGATTGCTTTTACGATGGCGGCTTTGTCAATAGCATAGTTGATAGCTTGTCTGACTTTGACATCAGTAAAAGGTTTCTTTTGTGTGTTAAAGGCCAAATATCCAACATTTAAACCCTCTTGCTCAATCAGTTTGAGTTTTGGATTATTTCTCAAAGCATTGACTTCTTCAGGATTTGGGAAGTCCATGATTTGGATGGAGCCCGTTTTGAGTTCAGCTGCACGTACTGAGTTGTTTGGAATGACTTTAAAAATCAATTTTTTGACATAAGGTTTGCCACCCCAGTAATCTTCATTAGCACCAAATATCATACGATCATCTTTGATCCATTTGATAAGATAAAAAGGGCCTGTTCCAACTGCCAAACGGTTGAGATCATCAGCTCTTCCCTCTTTTAGGAGTTGATCGGCAAAAGATTTAGAGAGAATTGAAGCAAAGTCCATTGCCATGTTCGCCATAAAAGGAGCTTCACGTTTTTTTAGTAAGATTTTTACGGTATATTTATCGACTTTAATAACATCTTTGACGATATTATCCATATCCATAGCAGACCAGTACTCATAAGCACCGCCGACTTTATAATATGGATTGGTTTTATCAAATTGTCGCTTCAAAGAAAAAACAACATCATCTGCTGTAAATTCGACTTTTTTCTTGAAGAATTTTGTCGGATGGAAATAAACACCTTTTCTTAAGTGAAACGTATAGGATAAACCGTCTTTTGAAATATCCCAAGACTTAGCCAGTCCAGGTTCGAGTTGCGTTGTGCCGTATTTAAATTGGACAAGATTGTCATAAACCTGAGTGGAAGCATAAAAACTCTCACCATCAGTTGCATGTCCTGGGTCAATAGTAGAAGAATCCCCACCTCTACCAAATACCAATACGCCACCGTATTTTGGCGCTGCAAAAGCGATTGTTGTCACAAATAACAACGCCATTATTAAAATTTTCTTCATGAATTACCTCCCAGTAATTTTTTTTCAGCATTATTGTAGCAAAGTTTCATGGTATGGTGCTTAAAAAATTGAAGTAAATATAACCAAAGATAAATTTATCTCTATTAAAACAAAATATTATATAATGTCAATAAAGTAATATTTTAAGGGTAGAGTCTTGGAAAAAATACAATTGGGTATCGTCAAAGAAGTATGCAGTGCGGATAAAAGTTCAAGCGGGTTGCCACGACCTCTTGTCGAAACATTAATCTTAAAAGAAGGGTATGGAATTGAGCAGGATAAGTTTGCTGGCGGTGATTTAGAAAAAACCGTGATGATTATTGGGACACATTCTTATGATATGGCCAAAGCGCACGGTATGGATTTGAAACCGGGAAGTTATGGTGAAAATATCTTGTTTGATTTTGACCCTCATGAACTTGATGTTACCAATCGACTCAAAGTCGGCGATGCTATTATCGAAATAACCCAAAAATGCACACTCTGCAATCATCTTAGCGTTTTTGGCGCCAAACTACCCAAACTCATCAAAAATCATCGGGGATTGTACTGCAAAATCATCAAAGGCGGTGTCATCACAAGAGGTTCTGTCGCGTATAAAATCTCAATGTAATCTTAGCGATGAACTTGTTGTTTGATGGTTCGTTTTTTCATGACTCTAAGAACCATTTCAAGCACAAAAGCAATCACAAAGCTCAAGAGTATATAAAGTGTAAAGTGTGGGATTGATTGGGATGTATAATAAATAGCAAATCCTGAAGCACCCAGTGTGCCCAATACGGCTAAACTAACAAGATAAATATTGGCGTGAGTCTCTTTGATTTTCAAAAGATGTCCAATATGTGTAAATCCCTGTATTAGCAAGACGATAATCGCTGCGATTGAAGCGATTTGGCTCAAATCCAAAAAAAGAATCATCGGTACAATCAAAAGAGCCGAGATGATTAATCCCTCTGTATTGTGGAAGATATGGCGCTCATAAACATCTGGAAGGGTTCCCTCTTTGGCCAAAGTGTAGCTGATTTGGGTGATGGCATACAAGGTCGCATTGATGGCAGAAGCAGTGGCGAGCAGTGCGGTTGCGGCGATGATTTTGAATCCAATAGCTCCAAAAATCGGTTGTGCCGCTTTGGCGAGTGCAAAATCTTTGCTTTGTATAATCTCTGGCAACGAAAGCGTACCAAAAACAGCCACACTAACAGCAAGATACAAAATTCCTACCAACACTACAGAGAGTATCATCGACTTGAGCATGATTTTTTTGGGATTTTCCATATCCTCGACACTATTAGTAATCACGCTAAAACCCTGAAAAGCAAAAAATGTCAAGCCAAGTGCAAAAAATACATGATTCATACTAGGGGCATTGGTGGGATTGAGATGGCTTGTCTTGATGAAAAACATCGCGGCGATGGTGAATGCTGAAAGTGCGGTAAGTTTAATGATGACAATCGTGGATTCTGCTTTTGCGACAAACGAAGCGCCAATAAGATTGATGAGTACAAAAACTCCTAAAATCAACAGGGCAAAGCTATTGGTGTGAAATGGAGTGACCCCACCGTGCAGATAGGTTGCCGCATACGTGCCAAAAGATTTTGCTACCGCAGCCGTTGTGATGAGCTGGGATAAATAAAATAAAATCCCTAAGGCTCCAGAGAATGCTCCCTCAGCGTAAGCATGGACTAAATACTCGATAATACCGCCACGACTGGGGTAGGTCGTCGCTAATTTACTCAGAGAATAACCACACAAGAGTGCGATAATGCCGGCCAGTACAAAAGAGAGCGTGAGCAAGTTGCCAGCAATGGCGCCGGCTTGTCCTACCACGATGAAAATTCCCGCACCGACCATAGAACCGATTCCTAAAAAAACACTACTCCATAGCCCAAAGGCTTTGTTTTCATTGTGTTGCACGATACATTCCTTTTTGCGTTGCTCTGAAGAGAATTATATCCCTCAAAGATAAACAAAAATTCTACCACACAAGAAGATGGTTATGACAAAGCCTTGTGTAAAGCGCTAAGAAATCCCTCAAAAGAAGGAAGCGTGAGCTTGGCATCACGTTGTTTCACACCCCACATTGACTCTGGATAATAAGAATCCTCCTGAAATCGTGCCATCACATGGATGTGCAATTGTGGCACATAGTTACCGAATGAGGCGATATTGATTTTTTCGGGTTGATAATAAGCGCGCATCTGTTTTTCTACAATGAGCATGACCTCAAAGAGTCGTTCACGCGTAGATGTGTCACAATCACTCCACTCTTTTACTGTGGCATTGGGGAAGATTTTGAGCCAGGGGATTTCGGATTTTTCAACTTCGATATACAAAAGAGGTTCTTCATAAATTTTATTTGACATGGTAGTCTCCCAAGATGATTTGAATTCGTATTGTACTATTTTTATGCCGATTGTGTAGAAATGTAGAACGTGATTTCTGTTTTTGCAAAAATCCTTTATAAAAGCATAGAAAAAAGATTTTTTTTGTTACAATGTATGAGGCTACTTGCTAGGCCTTTAATAACTTTTAAGAGGAGAATATATGAAAAAAATATTATATATTACAGACCGGGAAGAGTATTCAGAACACAATTTTATAGGACCACTCTTTGAAAAATATCTACCGCTTCATGTTGCTATTGATATCATCTATTTTTCAAAATACAAAAGTACTATGGGACGCAAGGGAAACCATCTCATCATCCCGGAATTTGAAAAGAAAAATCTATTTCCATGCTTAGAAGATAGTGGTGTTGATGTCGCCCAATACGATGTTGTCATCGTACGTAATATGCATGATGTTTTAGAATATGTTCTAGATAGAAAAGAAAAATACAATATTAAAGTCGGGTACCGCCTCTCTTTTCCAAAGGTCTCTGCCTCATTAGAGCGCGCTAAGGCGGAGAATCGGTCCAGTTTGATTCAAGTTGTCGACCACAAAATCAAAACGTATATCAAATCCAAATTAATCAATCAATGTGATATTTTTATCCCTACCTCAAAACAGATGCAAGCGGTTTATTATCCTGATGTATCGGTTAAAATGTTCACTTTGCCATCTGCCATTGATCCCGAAAGAATTCAAAAGAAAGAGACACGAGAGGATGGAAAAACCGTATTTTCTTATATTGGTACCATCACAAAACTGCGAAATTTTGAACGGGTTTTAGAAGCATTTTGTGCGCTGAAAAAAGAGAATTGGGAATTAAAAATTTCTACCAATGATGTCGAATATGCGACGGCGTGCTTGCAAACGTGTAGCCAGATTGCAGATAAAGTGTCGATTCTTAAAGTCAAAACCAAAGAAGAACTTTTGGATTTTATGTCACAATGTGATGTGGGCTTATCTTTATTGCCAGACCTTAGCATCTTCAATACATCGGTACATCTTAAAATCATGGATTATTATACCAGTGGTATTCCGGCTTTAATGTCCAATAATGAACTCAACCGTTCTATCTTTGAAGATGGCACTCATGGATGGCTTTGTGATTTTGAAGTGGACTCGATTGGCACTCATCTTGAGCATATTATCGATCTTCCAAAAGATAAGATTCAAAAGATGGGCGAATTGGGACAGGAGCGATTGCTAGAAGTGAGAAACTATAAAACCATAGCGAAAGAACTCTCTGAAGCACTCAGTGCATTGTAGTAGCACGCGGGAAGCGAAGTGGCATCATATTTTTATAATTGTGTAAATTATAAACACATTTTTGCTGCCACTTTGAAAATATTCAAATATAATTTTAGACAAGAAAAGTAGAACAAAATTTACAAAAAAGGGTTGCCATGGATCAACTAAAAAGAACCGTTTTGTTTGAAAAGCATCAACAATTACAAGCCAAAAGCATAGGGTTTGGGGGTTGGGAGATGCCCGTACAATATGAGGGAATCATCAAAGAGCACCAAGCGTGTCGCCAGGATGCGGCACTGTTTGATATCTCACATATGGGAGAGTTTTTTTATGAGGGAAACCTTGAAGAGAGCGGGGTCAATGAAGTTTCGACGACGGATTTTGTCGCTTTGCCGGTGGGCAAATGCAAATATGGCTTTTTGCTCAATGAAAAAGGCGGTGTCATAGATGATTTGATTGTCTATAAACTCAGTCCAAACCGTCTCATGTTTGTCGTTAATGCGGCGAGGATTGATGCGGATTTTCAACAGATAAAATCTCACATTAAAAGTGGTATATTTGAAGATAAATCTAATGTGACGGCTAAAATCGATATCCAAGGCCCCAAATCAAAAGCACTACTACAAACACTGTGCTCTTTTGATCTTGATGAACTCCAATACTTTGGCTTCACAGAAACCACGCTCTTAGATGCCCCTGCTATCGTCAGTCGTACGGGCTATACGGGAGAATTGGGCTATGAATTGTACATCGACAATGAAACGGCTCCCAAATTGTGGGACCAACTCATCGCGCTTGGCGCTACCCCTGCTGGATTGGGAGCTAGAGATGTTCTGAGGATGGAGATGGGATACAGCTTGTATGGTCATGAATTGGATGAGACCATTACGCCATTGGAGGCCAGTTTAGGATTTTTTGTCAAATTCAACCGACCTTATATTGGTAAAGAGGCACTAGAGATACAAAAAAAAGAGGGTATCCCTCGCAAAATAATCGCCTTTAGCACTCGTACAAAACGCGCCCCTCGACATGGTTTTGAAATCTTTCAAAACGGTCAAAAGATTGGTATGGTAACCAGTGGAACTTTTTCTCCCTCTGTAGGAGAGGGCATTGGTTTAGGACTGGTGACATGTGCACAATACCAACAGGGTGAACCTTTAGAAATCAAAAATGAAAGAGGTGCGGTAGCCATCTATGAAACCACACTTCCTTTTTATAAAAAATCATAACATAAACGGGAGATGATACTATATGAAACGATACAGTCTTGAACACGAATGGGCAATATTAGAAGGAGATACGGCGACCATCGGACTCTCTAAATACGCCGTAGAACAACTCGGAGATATTACTTTTGTTGAGTTACCACAAATCACGCAACGAGCAGCCAAAGATGAGAGCATTGCCTTTATTGAATCGGTGAAAGCCGCTAGCGATATTTATTTGCCATTAGGGGGCGAAGTGATCGCTGTCAATGAGTCGCTTGAGAGTGCGCCGGAACTTTTGAATGACGATGCTGAGGGGACTTGGGTGATGAAAATTACCGTAGATGATGCGTCTGAATTTGAGACTTTGATGGATGAAGCGGCGTATCTATCTTATATCGAAACCCTTTAGAGTTTTTCATGCCATATACTCCTCATACCCAAGAAGATGTGCAGACAATGTTGGCACAAATAGGCATCGAAGATGAGTCAGAACTTTTTGCTGCTGTTCCTGAAGCATTGCGCGCAAAAAGTTTCAACCTAGCAGAGGGTCAAAGCGAATTTGAAGTCTTTGAAACCTTCAAAGCACTCGCAGCGAAAAATGATACAGCCAAGACCTGTTTTATCGGTGGCGGCTATTATGACCATATTATCCCCGCGGCGGTGGATGCCCTCTCCATGCGCTCCGAATTTTATACCGCATATACACCCTACCAAGCCGAAGCATCACAAGGCACTTTGCAAGCACTGTATGAATATCAAAGTATGATTTGCAATCTGAGTGGCATGGAAGCGACCAATGCCTCGATGTACGATGGTGGTACGGCGATGGCAGAAGCGGCTTTGATGGCCGTACGCATTACGCGCAAGAAGAAAATCCTCATTGACAGTGGGGTAAATCCGATTTATTCCAAAATTGTCAAAACGTATTTGGCCTATCATGATCTTGAAGTCATCTGTTTGGATGTTACAGGTGATCAATCCTCGATGGATGTTGCTTTGATTGATGAAAGTGTGGCAGGTTATATCTTTCAAAATCCGAACTTTTTTGGGTCTCTTGAAGATTATAGCGCGATTGTCGATGCGCTACATGAGGCCAAAGCCCTTGCGATTATGAGTGCGTATCCGATTGCCTTGGGACTTATAAAAACTCCCGGTGAAATGGATGTCGATATCTATTGTGGGGATGGACAGAGTTTGGGAAATTATCTTGGATTTGGCGGCCCTTCATTTGGGATATTAGCGACCAAAGAGAAGTATATCCGAAATCTACCCGGTCGCATTGTGGGGATGACCGATGACAAAGCGGGGAAACGTGCTTATGTATTGACACTTCAAGCCCGAGAACAACACATCAGACGGAATAAAGCCACCTCCAATATCTGCAGCAATCAAAATCTTATGGCACTAAGAGCTACGATATTTTTGTCGCTTTTGGGCAAAGAGGGATTCAAAGCACTTGCTGAGCAAAATTACCATAAAGCAAACTACCTCAAAGAGGAATTGGCAAAAATTGAAAAGATAAAAATCTACAATCAAAATCCTACCTTCAATGAATTTGTGATTGACGTGCCGATGACCTCAGAGCAGTTTTTGTCACAGATGAGAGAGAAGGGATTTTTTGCAGGATTGAAACTTGATGCTTTATATGAAAATTTTGACAATAGAGTGCTAATCAGTGTCACCGAAAAGAGAACAAAAGCGCAACTTGATGCTTTTGTCGCAAGCGTTAAGGAGCTAGTATGAGTGCGACCGTATTTGAAAAATCTCATATCGGACGATGTGGGGTAAAATTACCAAAATCTGAAATCAAACATGCCAAGGCTTTGGATGATTCCCTACTCAGGCATAGTGATCTTGGTTTGCCGCAGTTGAGTGAATTTGACGTCGTACGACACTTTACCAATCTATCAAAGAAAAATTTTTCTATCGATGCCAATTTTTATCCGCTAGGTAGTTGTACGATGAAGTACAATCCCAAAGTACAAGAACGCGCCGCAGGATTGGATGGGTTTGCCAATCTTCATCCCCATCACATCACGAATGAGGATACTGATGCCATGCAAGGTGCGCTTGAAATGCTCAAAATTCTCGAAGATGATTTGGTTGAAATCACGGGAATGGATGCCTTTACCTTGACGCCTGAGGCAGGTGCTCATGGTGAGATGAGTGGTATCATGATCATTGGAGCTTACCACAAGAAAAAAGGCAATAAAAAACGCTACGTCATTGTACCAGACTCCTCCCATGGTACCAATCCAGCCAGTGCGGCGATGGTGGATTATGAAGTCATCACCGTGAAATCTGGAGCAAACGGTGATATGGATATTGATGCCTTTAAAGCGGTGATGAGTGATGAAGTGGCTGCTGTCATGATGACCGTGCCCAATACGCTGGGACTCTTTAATCCTAAAATCAAAGAAATTTGTGATATTGCCCATGCTCATGATGCTCTGATGTATTATGATGGTGCGAATCTCAATGCGATTTTAGGTTTCATTAGACCCGGAGATATCGGCTTTGATGTGGTACATCTCAATTTGCATAAAACGTTTGCCACCCCTCATGGTGGCGGTGGACCGGGTGCGGGGCCGGTGGGTGTCAAAAAAGAATTGATAGCATTCTTACCCGATCTTCGCGTCGGCTATGAGAAAGAAAAAGGCTATTGTCTCTTGCCTCAAAGCCCTGTGAGTATCGGTAAGGTTGCGCCTTTTTTTGGTAACTTTATGGTGCTTCTTCGCGCTTTGGTTTATATGCAGACTTTAGGAAAAGAGGGGATGATTAATGTCAGCAAAAAAGCAGTACTCAATGCCAACTATATCCTGGCACGTCTCAAAGAGCATCTGGATGCTCCTTTTGATACTTTTTGTATGCATGAATGCGTCCTTAGTGCGGCCACTCTTGCCAAAGAGTATCATGTAAGAGCACTAGATATTGCCAAATATCTGCTTGATTTTGGTTTTCATGCTCCGACGATTTATTTCCCGCTGATTGTCAAAGAAGCTATCATGATAGAACCAACAGAGAGTGAAAATATCGATACGATTGATGAATTTTGCGATACTATCATCGAGGCGATTGCATTGGCCAAAACGAATCCCAAAGCTTTTGAGGACTATCCTAAAACTTTGCCGATTTGTAGAGCCGATGAGACCAAAGCGGCAAGGAGTCTCAATATCAGATGGCAAGAGCGTTGAATACAGAGTGGAGATTTATCGATTCGCCCAGCCTAAGCGCCCAGGAAAATATGTCAATCGATGCATCGTTGCTTACCGGTGCTAATTTGCCCGTCTTTAGGCTCTATTCGTGGGAGCCAAACTGTTTTAGTATCGGTAGATTTCAAAAGATAGAAGAGATAAAAGATTGGCATATATATGGCAAGAAGTGGGCGCAAAGAATCACCGGCGGGGGATTGTTATTGCATGGATTTGATGTCTCTTATACTGTTGTGATGCCCATAGCCATGCTGGGAAAAAGAAGCGTCAAACAAAGCTATGAATATATCTGTGAATTTCTCCTAAATTTTTATAAAAATTTGGGTTTACATCCCCATTGGGCAAAAGATATTTTACCCGATTCACTCTCTCATAGCTCTTTTTGTCAAGAAGGTTTTGAGCCTTATGATATTATCATTGAGGGGAAAAAGATAGGGGGCAATGCGCAAAAGAGAACCAAAGATGTCATACTTCAACACGGCTCAATTCCAATACAAAATGACCCAAGAGCACAGGCAGGATATTCATTGGAGGCTTTTGGTATTTCACTTGATATAAAAAAGACCAAAGCGTTATTAAAAAAAAGTTTTTGTGATACCTATGATATACGAAGCAAAAGCTGATAAAACACAAGGTGCTATCCTGATTATAGGGTGGTTAGAATATGAACATTTGATAAAGCAATTCTAAAAGAAAACGTGCTACAATCTTTATAGAATAAAGGTCTAATAAAGGATATGACGTGACCGAAAGAAAACCCGAGTGGCTTCATAAAAAACTATTTTTCTCCCAAAAAAAAGAAGTAGAACAGAAACTAAAAAGCATCGGAATTCATACCGTATGTCAAGAGGCCATGTGTCCTAATATCTCGGAGTGTTTTTCTAAAAAAAATGCGACTTTTATGATTTTGGGTGATACCTGCACAAGAACATGCACTTTTTGCAATGTCAACAAAGGCAAGCCACACGAGCTTGACTGGGAAGAACCGCAAAAAGTGGCCGAAGCGGTGAGAGCTTTGGGGCTACGACATGTGGTGATTACAAGCGTAACACGAGATGATTTGAGTGATGGTGGCGCTGAGATATTTAGGCGTTGTGTCGCGGCAATCAAAGCCATAGATGCGACGATTACAGTTGAGCTTTTGATACCGGATTTAAAAAACAATACAAAGGCACTTGAGGTCGTTGCACACTGCGGCGCTGAGATTATAGGTCATAATATGGAAACCGTTCCGAGACTCTATGCGGTGAGAAGAGGGGCGCATTATGGGCGTTCTTTGGAAGTTTTAAAAACGCTTAAAGATCTCAATCCAAAGATAAAAACCAAAAGTGCTTTGATGTTAGGTCTGGGTGAGAGAGAAGAGGAGCTAAAAGCGGTTTGGCGTGATTTGCTTGCTGTGGATTGTACGCTTTTGACGATGGGGCAATATCTCGCTCCTAGCAAAGGACATGTGCGCGTCAAAGAGTATATACGACCAGAAAAATTTGAAGAATATGGAAAAATGGCACAAGAGATGGGATTTGAATTTGTAAAAAGTTCGCCATATACGAGGAGTTCTTATATGGCACATGAATATTTTGAAGGGAAAAAAGATGCAGTATGATGTCGTTGTAATCGGTGCAGGACCGGGCGGTAAAAGCACGGCGATGCACTTGGAAAAAGAGGGAAAACGGGTTTGTTTAATCGAAAAAGATGCAAACCATATCGGAGGCACATGTCTCAATGAGGGGTGTATCCCAACCAAACTTTTTTTAGAGAGTGTGAGCTTTTTGGATAAAAAGGCTTATTTGGAGCGTTGTGGCCTTAACGTCGCGTCGGTCTCATTTGAGATGCCGACACTTTTAGCTCAAAAAGAGATGCTGTTAAATCAACTGCGTACCGGCGCGATGGCAAGTGTAAAAAAGACGAGTATCGATATGATTTTTGGGACGGCATCCTTTGTCAATGAGGATGCAGTACAGGTCAATAATCAAATCATCGAAGCGGATTCCTTCGCGATTGCAACAGGGTCTACGTACCGAAAACATCCGCTTTTAAAAATCGACCACCAACAGATTCTTTGCAGTGATGATGTGTTTGGCTTAGAGACCATACCCAAATCAATTGTCATCGTCGGAGGGGGCGCGATTGGTTGTGAATTTGCGACCTTTTTCCATGCCCTTGGGAGTCGGGTTCATATTGTAGAATTTACCTCCCATCTCGTCCCCGCAGAAGATGCCGATGTCGCCTCCGCACTCAAGCGTGAGTTGGAGCGAAAGGGTATCAAAATCTCACTGAGTACTAATGTTACAGCCTATGAAAAAAAAGAGAATAGTGTTGCCTTGACTTTGAAAACGTCTCGAGGTGATGTTACCGAAGAGGCAGCACTGGTGTTGGTCTCTATCGGCAGGATACCAAATATTGCAGACTTGCAACTCGAAAAGGCAAAAGTCACAACCGAACGCGGCTTTGTCCATGTGGATGAATACTTGCAAACAAGTAACCCAAACATCTATGCGCTCGGGGATGTGGTCCCGACTCCTGCTTTGGCACATGTTGCTTATGACGAGGCTAAAGTCGTCGCACACAATTTGTGTCATGAACGTCAAAAAACTCCCTCATCGGTGATTCCATTTGTGACATTTTGTCAGCCTCAAGTGGCCAGCGTGGGATGGCATGAACGAGAGCTAAAGGAAGAAAATATAGAATTTGATGTCATCAAATCGTTTTTTAAATCCAGTGCCAAAGCCAAGATTAATGGAGATGATAGTGGCTTTATCAAACTCTTGTGTGACAAAGAAAATGGTTTGATTTTAGGCGGGTCGATTGTCGGTCATGATGCGACTGAGCTGATTCATGAAGTGCTTGTCGCTATCAATAAAAAAGCAACCAAAGAGGATTTGAAAGATATGGTGTTTGCCCATCCGACACTTTCAGAATCACTTTGGAGCATGTTACAATAAATAAAAGGAGTCAATCAATGACATTAGGAGATTTGGTAGTCGAAGTCGTAAAACAATTAGGCGTCAAGCATATTTTTGGCGTACCGGGAGATTATAATCTGAGATTTTTGGATTATGTAGTAGAAAATGATGAGGTTCAGTGGATTGGTAATTGCAACGAACTCAATGCGTCTTATGCCGCAGATGGGTATGCGAGAGAAAATGGTATCGGTGTTTTGGTTACGACTCATGGTGTAGGAGAGTTGAGTGCGGCCAATGGTATTGCTGGTAGTTATGCTCACAATATCCCGATTCTTCATATTGTCGGCTATCCCAATAGTGTGATTTTAGATCATGATATTCCTGTGCATCATACCTTGGCCAATTATAAGAAAAATAGCTTTTTAGAGTCATTTAATTCGATTACAGGAGCCGCTACGATTTTGACAGCTGAGAATTATCTCACGGAGATTCAACGGGTGGTATTAGATATGTTACGCACCAAAAAACCTTGTTATTTGGGCATACCGACCAATCTTGTGGATATGGATATCTCAGAAACGCTTGATGACATTTCATTTAATTATCAAAATCATGATACGTACCGAGTCGAAGCAGTGGGTGATCTTATCATCGAGCGATACAATCAGGCCAAAAAACCGATGTTTTTGTTAGGGGTCAATATCGCGAGATTTGGGTGGCGTGAACAGATGACGACATTGTTGAAAAAAACACAATCAAAATTTACAACAACACTGATGGGCAAATCCATCATCAATGAGACCAATGTCGCACAGCCCAATTATATCGGTATTTATGCGGGGGATTATAGCACGCCAGGTATCGAAAAAGTGATGCAAGAATCAGATTGTATCATCTCCATCGGTACGGTCGATACCGATCTTAATACGGGGGGATTTAGCGAAGATGGTATCGATTTGTCGCGCGTGATGACTATCCGTCCGGATACGATAAAAATCGGCAAAAAGATATATTCTGGTGTCAGCGTGATGATGTTGTTGGACTATCTCATCGCCCAACTTTCAGAGAAAAAAGAGCCTTGGGTGACGGCGGATCTTTTGAGTACCAAACCGCCTTTAAATGAGGATCCAAAAGGGACAAAACTCAATCACAAAGATTTTTGGCCATTGGTGCGTCATCATATCATCAAAGAGGGCGATATCGTCGTCGCAGAGGCAGGTTCGTCACTGTTTGGTTTGGTACAAGAAAACTTGCCCGCGGGGATTGATTTTGTCTCACAAATACTCTGGGCATCAATCGGTTATACCTTGCCTGCGGCTATTGGCTCAGCCATCGCATCCCCACATCGCCGTGTGTTGCTCTTTATTGGAGATGGTTCATTTCAGTTGACCGCACAAGAGATCAGTCTCATCACCCGATACCAACTTGATATTACAATCTTTTTAATCAATAATGATGGCTATACGATAGAACGCGCCATCCATGGGCCCAATCAATCCTACAATGACATCGCAGTGTGGCATTATTTGGATTTTGCAAAATCGTTGGGTATCAAGGAGACTATTAGTGTCAAAACATTCAAAGAGTTTTTTGAACAATTGGATGCCATCAAAAAAGATGGTGCTAAAATGGTAGAGGTATTTTTTGATAAACATGACTATCCACCGATGCTAAGACAGATCTCAGATAAATTAGCAGAAGCTAATAAAAACAACTGATATCGTTTCAAAAGGCGAGCATAAGCAAATTTGAGATAATATAATGTAATAATAATGTTATCTTTTAAGGAGAGATTTATGATTAAAAAGATTTTGATGACGTTTGCAACCCTGTTGCTTTCGGTTACTTTTTTAAATGCAGCTACGGGCAAAGTAGTAGGTGGGGCCGCACATGATATGCCAAGTTGGTTCAAACTGAGTTTTCTTGATATTAGTGATGATGCGCAAGAAGCGGCTGAAAACAACAAGCATTTGATGTTATTTTTGGATTTGGATGGCTGCCCTTATTGTGCGAAAATGCTTCATGATAGTTTTTTTCCAAAAAATAAAACGAGTGATTTCATCAAAGCACATTTTGATGTCGTACAGATTCGCATCACAGGAGATCGCGATGTGACATGGGATGATGATACGACGATGAGTGAGAAAGCCTTTGCCAAGAAGATGAAAGTCTATTTTACTCCGACGATGCTATTCTTGGATGGAAATAAAAATATTGTCGCCCGAGTTGATGGGTACCGTTCTCCTGAAAATTTTCTGAATATCCTCAAATACGTCAATGGTAAATATTATAAAAAGATGAAACTAGATGTCTTTTTGAACAAAGTCAAAAATAAAAATCTTTATAAATTAAAACCTAACAAACTCTTTTCAAATATCACAGACCTCTCCAAAGTCTCGACACCATTGGCTGTCATTCTTGAAGATGGCAGTTGTACACAATGTGATTATCTGCACAATGTGACGTTTAAAAATAAAGATGTGGCAAAACAATTGAAAAAATACACCATTGTGCGACTTGATGCCTCATCAAATAAACCGATTATCGATGTATCTGGGCACAAAACGACGCCAAAAGAGATGGCTTTGAAGATGAATCTCAATTACAGACCGACCATTTTGTTGTACAATCAAAAGAAACTTCGATTGACGATTGATGCTCTTTTGTATAGTTTCCATTTCAAAGAAAGATTGCGATATGTGAGTGGTGAGTATTATAAAAAATACAAGACGTATCATGAATATTCACAAATGCGAAAAGCACAACTTCTCAAAGAAGGGGCGACTATTAATCTCGCCAACTAAATGGCTAGGCCGGGCGCTTTTCCCGGCCTTTTTTATAGCTTGTTATAGTGTATTTTTAAAGAGCGCAAACATTCCCCATCCAAAATAAATCACACACCAAACCGATACGATTATGAGGGTGGCATTGGCCAGTTTTGTCACGACGACATCCTTACTCGCATCAAAGATACCCTGAGTTTTGCCTACTTTCCATGCCATAGTTGTGATAAAACCAACCCCTGTAAATCCAAGGAATACAAAAGTCAATAAAAACATGATGACAGAAGGCCAGTCGATATTCATAGGATAATTGTAAATATCATAGCCATGATTGACCATAATGGTGTATTTTATAAATTCACGCATACCTGAAATCAAAAGAGCGACAATGACTAAGAATCCTGTCGTATAGTAACTTTTTTTGACCCGCATCACCATAAAAAGAAGTAGCAATACCGAGATGATGATAGCAAGTGACAATGGTGAGAATAACAAGTTGATTTGCAACATCCACAAGACAAATAAAACCGCACTAATGACTAAGCCGATACTTGACAATTTGGTGCCGAGTTTATTACAAAAATCAATATATGTCGCGCTAAAGTCTGCTCTAGTGCTCAAGAAATTGCTGTAATTTTTCAAGAAAATCCCAACCACTGGCAGAGACAATGACACCATAAAAGCAAGGCGAATAAAATCTAGATGAAAACTCAATCCTGAGGTATCAACCCTCCCTTGTGGCGCATACCATTGCATCCATTTGTCCGGTTGTATTGCCTCTACTGAAAAAACATGCATCAAGACCCCCGCACATAAGAAGAGTAGAAAGGATACGCTACCAATTAGTGTGCTTTTGCTTGAGTCTTTTTTATTAGCATAATAATACCAATAATACATTGCATAAGCGACTATCATGATATAGATAAATGAAAAAACCCAAACCCCAGAGAGTGCGTTGGTGACGTACCAGTTTGGATCATAAATCACTTGCGTAAATAAAAGCGGAGCGACCCCTAAGACTATCAGTATGGAGACGCTTAATTTCCCCGTTTGTATCAAGTGGGGTGTCAAAATTTTCCAATTAGTATCTGTTTTTTGTTTCACTCTTCCAAACAAAGAGAGTCCCATGGAGCCCATAGCCAGCAATACAAAAGCGATATGAAGCGCCCATGTCAAGATATAAAGTGCTTGAAATACTACGGGATAAAAAGGGACACCCGCAGGATCTCTGAGTGTATTTAATATAGTTGCATCCATTGTTATTCCTTATTTATTTTGTGTGGCAATCCATGCTGCCATCGCGTCATACTCTTCATCCGGTAATGCTATTTTTGGCATATATGGGATGGAGCCAGTCCCCAGTGCATCTTTCAAAAAAGTTTTGATTCCCGGAGCATCAAATCCCTTAAACCGTACCATCAAAGGCCTAAAAAGCGCCCCTTTATCCAAGGAGTGACAATTTGAACAAGCGATTTTTGTCAAAAGTTGTCCCACTTCTAGTTTGTTTTCATTGGTGATTGTTCGAAGCCTTTTTGGAATCCAAGGATTGACTTTGAGAAGACCGTATTGTGCTACGATTGGTACTTCATTTTTGATTTTTTTGCCAGGAACATCTCGTGATATGATTTGATTGCTGTAGATGTATTGTCCTGCAATATAAGGTTTCCTCAAACTCTCCCGTAGTTTTTCACCCGGCCAAACGCCCAAGATTGCAATGACAAATAGCATCGTAATAGCGATGGTCTTCCCGATGTATTGCGGCTTGAAAATGGCCAGTAAAAAGTAGAGTGTAAATGCAACGATGAGTATGATACGCGTTTGAATGATACCCGGTAGATAGATTGGCAATAAAGCTTCCGCATTAGATGGCAAAGTATTGACATACCACATGAAAGAAATCATCACCAAAAAGCCACCGATGAGACTCACGACACCCATTGTCTTTGTCAATTCATTGGCTAATGGAAGGTTTTCTTTCTTCATGGCACTGGAGATTATCAATCCGATGACGCCAGACATCATGATCATAAATCCAATTCTCAAAAACATATGTGGAAATGTGTTGGTACCAAAAAATGCATCACTTGCAGAGCCTGTGAGATAAAAGGCATTGTCGCCTGGCCACATCATGAAGCTGATGATTCCGATAATCAAAAAGAGGGTTCCTAATGAAGCCAGTGCAAATGAGTAGGTGAGTTTCAAGTGTGTTTTTCTGTCAATTTTATCGATAAAATAGACCAAAGCGAAAACACCTAAGACTTCAAAAACGAAAAAGACCCACTCGGTGGCCCAAACCCAGACAAAATTGTGTATCAAGGCGCTAATACCTCGAGGGCTCGCAGCCGTTGCGGTGTACCAAATACCAGGACCCGTAATTGAGCCGATGACATAAGAAAAGATGAGTAAAAACATCCCATATTTTTTCATGTAGGTGTAGAGTTCTGGTCTGTTTTCTTTGTATGCTTTGTGTGCGAGATAGGCAAAAAGTATTGCCGCTCCCACAGAGGTGTGAGATGCCAAGATATGGATGGTGCCTGTGATGCCCATAATCCAAGCCGAACCAATATTTGGAAAATAAAATAGCGGAAACATCCCTATGTATTCCATTTGTTTCTCCTACTAAATAGATAATAGTAGTAGTCTCTATTTTTATATGATATAATTAGAGTCTACTTAGGTAGTAAGCTTATCTGTTCGCGATCGCCAAATTTTGGACAGGTAAGCGACTTAATCTTTGATTTATTCACTGTTATGCTTGAGTAATCGTGTCTAAAATCCTCCTTTTAAAAAATAAATTAGCAACAATTTAAAGAATTATACGGCACATATGTTAATTTTGTATTAAACAAATTGATGTTTGTTATATTATTGTTGTATAAGTTAAATTTTTTTATTAGCTTTTTACCTTTTTTATCAGGTGTTGGATGAGATGAAGGTGCTCTTTTGAGGGGTAAATATCACAATCTCAGCGTCTTTTGCGATTGCGTCTATCGCGCTTGCTTGAGAATTGTGTCATAAATCTCTTTGTGGGTGAGCATAAAGGGATTGGACTTTTTTAATTCAAATCCCCATCTTTCCAGTATTTTGTGCCTTGTATGGTTGCTTGTAGTGCCAGACCATTTTGTGTGAGTTTATAGATGCGAATCCCTGGTTCTACTGTAATAGCGGCATTGAGAGCTCCCCCATCTTTGCCCACTTTTGCCGCGGCGTCAGCTTGGGCATTGGCTTCCCAACCGTGATTGACAAAATTTTCAAATACTTTTTTATTTTCAAAAATAAAGATAATCCTAAAATCTTTGACGCCCAACCCAAAACCGACACCACCTGATGCCATATTCATATAGATATTTTTGCCGGTTTTGTTGTTGTGTGCCAAGCCCTTGCCCCCTTCTGCTGAGAAGAGTACAAGATTGACACCGAGATTTGAAAAGGTCGCATAGCCGTAAGCATCCGCGATCATCCTCCTTGCTTTTGGAGCATATTTATAGAGTGTTTGTAATGTCTTTTGACTGGTTTTGACACGCTCTGCTTTTATGGTGATATTACTTTTTCCAGACCAAAAGCCAGAGAAAAAAACTATTACCACTACAGCCATTATAAACGCTTTGAAATATTTCATTTTATCCCTTTTTCTATATGCTTTAGCTCTTTATGACTATTCTACAGTGACGCTTTTGGCGAGGTTTCTTGGCATATCGACATCATTACCCAATCGAATCGATACTTCAAGTGCCAACAGTTGTGTGATGACCATCATCTCGAAAAATTCACACATTGGATGCGTATAGACTTTGGTTTTGATAAAATCATCAGCAAGCTCGAACTCTTGTGGACTGATGGCTAAAATCGTAGCATCACGTGCGCTTAATTCTTCGACATTGCTTTTTGTTTTTTCATACAATAAGGTGCGTGGCATCAACGCAATAGTAAAAAGATTACTATCAGCCAGTGCGATAGGGCCGTGTTTCATCTCACCGGATGGATATCCCTCTGCATGCAGATAGCTGATCTCTTTGAGTTTGAGTGCTCCCTCAAGTGCGAGCGGAAAAAAGATATCTCTTCCAATAAAGAAAAATCCGTGTCCGTGCAAGTAGCGTTTGGAGAGTCGGTGGAGTTTTTCATGAACACGCTCATCGACTTTTAACACCGTAGGAATCGCGCGTAATGCTTTGATTTCTGCCTCATAGTGGGCCTCTTCTAGCGTGTTTTTAGCTTTGGCGACATAGAGCGCTAAGAGCCACAAGGTCAACACTTGTGTTGCAAAAGCTTTGGTACTTGCCACCCCTTTTTCGATTCCCGCTCGGGTGAGGATGGTAGCATCACTGACTCTGACAATCGAGGAGTTGTCTACATTACACACAGAGAGGGTTTTGAGGCCAGCTTTTTTGGCCATCTTGAGTGCTTCAAGGGTATCGGCCGTTTCTCCGCTTTGACTGATGACCAAAAAGAGGGTTTTGGTATCTAAGAGCGGCTCTTTGTATCGAAATTCACTGGCGATTTCAACAGAGCATCGAATTTTTGCTAAGCGTTCTATCAAGTAGCTTGCTGTGAGTGCGGCGTGGTAGCTCGTACCGCAAGCGCAGATTTTGATTTCATCGATTGTGTTAAAGTCATAATCTTTTAATTCTTCCAAAAACACAACATCATCTTTGATACGTCCCATCAAAGTTTCACTCACAACACTGGATTGTTCGTAAATCTCTTTTTCCATGAAAAATCGGTAGCCATCTTTTTGTGCGTAGATTTTACTGGAATTAAGGGGTTTAAAATTTGGTTTGATTTTTTCATCATGATGAAAGAGTGCGATCTCTTTTTCACTGGCCCATCCATAAGTGCCATCTTCAAGATAGGAGACCTCTTGTGCAAATCCAATCAAAGGCGCATCAGAAGAGCCAAAAAAGAGTTCTGATTCGCTGTTGCGTCCAAGAATCAACGGCACGGCATTTTTAGCGAAAAATATCGTATCGGGTGCGACTTTGGAAATCAAAAGTATCGCATAAGCACCATGCAAGGATTGGATGGTCTTTTCAAATGCGACATGCGGTTCAAAATCCAAAGCGATAAATTTCTCAAAAAGATGCACGATGATTTCCGTGTCGGTTTGGCTCACAAATTCGACGCCGTCTTCTTGGAGCTCTTTTTTGATTTCCATATAATTTTCGATAATACCATTGTGAATGACTAAAGAGAAGGCACCCCAATGCGGATGTGCATTGATTTCTGTGGGCTTGCCGTGCGTTGCCCATCTGGTGTGCGCGATGCCCAAACCAAATCCATTGGAGCTGAAATCTTTGGTTTTATTGACTAAATTCTCCAGTTTTCCCGCTGCTTTAAAGTAGTTGATTTCATTTTGATGAAGTACCGCAATACCGGCACTGTCATACCCTCTGTATTCTAATTCTTTTAATCCGTTTAATAAAAATGTTTTTTTCTCTTTTTTGCCTATATAGCCTACAATACCGCACATATAATTACTCCGTGATAAATAAATTTAGTATTTTGTCTTTGTTCTCGCATAAGTATAGTGTCTTTTCGATTAAGAAAAGATTTCGAGTTTTGCCTTTGATGGTTTGGATTTTTGCCATGGAGATGTCGATTTTTTCTTCATCAAAACGTGACATCACATACGCCATCAATCCTTTTTGGTTTTTCGTGTTGATACTCATCCCCGCAGAGCAGAGTGAGTGTTCGCAATCGAGACGAATCTCATTTTTGAGAATGTTGGGTTTGGTGAGGGTGGTTGTTTTGCTCATGTCAAACGAATCCTCGATGAGATAGTTGAGACTCATCGCATCATCATGGCCCAACTCTTCGTTAAATTCGAGTTTAAAATACTTTTTCCCATCAAAAAGTTTATAGATTTCCATATTGACAAGGTCTAAAAACCCGAGTTTTCCCAAAAGGTACCCGATATTAAAATCATCAAATCGAATGACCTCGATGCTGAGGTAGGGTGATGTAGTGATACGATATTCAAATCGTTGCATCTTATCGGTGCGCTCTGCAATTTCCATGATTTCAACAGAGCTGTGTTTCAAAAAGAAAAAGTTTGAATTGATATTGAGAATTTTGCGTTGCATGATGGGTTTGAGCTTTTGGAATGCTTCGCTTTTTTTGAGTATATTCTCACGTCGTATCCGTTTGCCTGCCTCACCGATGAGTTCGGGATTTTCAAAAGATTTGATAGAGACATCGTATAAATCTTTGAGCAATTTTGCCGTAAAGTTCGTATAGGTCTTCTCTCCAACACCATTAATATCAGCATAGGTGAGGATATAGAGCATATTGAGAATTTTAATACTGTGCAATTTTGAGACAAAAGCGAGGACGACTTTGTCATTGTAGATATTCTCACGATTAGCGATGTTGCTCATCAACGTGTGGTGCTTGATTAAGACGTATCCATCTTGGATGGCTTGGGTTGAAAATCCCAACTTCATCGCATACGCTTTGAAAATCTTAGCGCCAATGTCACTGTGATTGCCCCGACGACCTTTGCCGATATCATGAAAAAATATCACCAAGCGCATCATCGCTTTTTGTTCTTCCTCAAGTGCCGCTTGTAGAGAGGCGATAAAAGGGTCTGCGATGTGTTCTAAATGATACAATGATTGAATCGTATGCTTATCGACAGGATATTTATGATAGCCATCAAATTGCGCGAGAAACTTCACTTTGGCAAAGGGTTTGGCGATGTGATGCAAGAGTGAGGCATCATCGAGCGCTTTGAAGATTTCATAAATATGTTCTTTATACAAGAGCGCTTTGAACGCGTCATAGATTTGTTTGTTGTTGTGTGCGGGGATGTCGCATCTGCGGATTAGATTGACATAGCTTATGTCAAATTTGATGTGATCGTAGTAGTGTTGGTTTAACTGCTTTAAGACCTCCAAAAGCGTCATATCTTTTTTACGATAGGTTGCATAGAGTGTATCATGATAGACATAGAGTTGCGGCTCGATGCGCGCTTTTTTGAGTGCGGGATATTGGGAGAGATCCGCCATCAAAGGAGCGGTGACTTTGTTGATAAAGATATGACTGGTGATTTTGAGCGTATTCATCGATTGCAAGATTCTGTGAGAGAGTTGCATTTGCGCACTTTTGAGTACTTTATCTTGAAAGCCCAGCTTTTTGGCGACATCGGGAATATACTCAAGATTCAAGACGTCCTGTTTCCGTTTGGCACTCAGATGTGTCGCTGAGCGCGTGCGGTATAAAAATTCAAGAGCATGGCGAAACTCTTTGAACTCTTCTTCGTCCAAGATAAAATCAGAGAGGTCTTTGAGCTTTTCGATACCGTATATGATTTTACACAGCCAAAAAAGCGTATTGGCATCTCTGAGTCCCCCTTCGTTTTCTTTGATATTGGGTTCCATCTTGATAGGATTTTCTGCAATACGTTTGTGATAAGCCTCTAAGAGTGCTTTGATGGTCTCTTTTTTGTTGTAATTTCGTATGGATTCTAATTCCCGTTGCGTCTCTATCCAGAGGATTTTAGAACCGCACAAAAATCGTGATTCGAGCATGGCCGTTTTGATTGAAAGGTCAGTATTGCTCGCTTCTAAAAGCTCCTCTACTAGATGCGTTCTGTGTCCGAGTTTCATCCCCGCATCCCATGCAAGGGTGAGGATATCTTTGATGATAGGCTCGATATTGTAGCCTTTGATTTTTTTGTAAACAATCATCAAATCGACATCCGAATAGACACACAACTCTTCCCTGCCATAACTGCCCATACCGACCAAAACCAGCGGGATGGAGTTGGAAAAAGGCATATAATTTCCAAAGTACTTTCTGAGTGCATATTTGTAGATAATCTTGATGAAATTATCGATTCTTCGGGTGTGCTTGACTAAAAAATCTTTTCCTTGATTTTCTATAAAAATTTTATCTAACGAGTTTAGATAATCACCGATATGCTCTTTGATCACCTTAGATATTTTAAAGTCATCGGCTTTTGCATTGAAAAGCTCTTCTATTTTTTCTTCTAAATTCATAACCTTATTATACTGAAAAATGACTTTTTTTTCTGATTTTGAATGTATATATTATACCCTTTAAGCCAAATTTGCTTACAATATGCAAAATATTTATAAGCGATCATGATAGATCCAAAAAGGAGTCAGAAGATGAAACAAAAGCCGTATTTGCAAGCGTTCCCAAATGCTGAGGGGTATTTTGGTAAATTTGGAGGTGCCTTTTTGCCACCCCAGCTCATCGAGCAATTTAAACAAATCGAAAAAGCCTATTTGACGATTGGAAATTCTCACAATTTTATACAAGAGTTGCGAGATATTCGCAAACATTACCAAGGCAGACCGACGCCGGTGTATTATGCCAAACGATTGACCGAATATGTCGGCGGTGGACGAATTTATCTCAAAAGAGAAGATTTAAATCACACCGGAGCGCACAAGCTCAATCACTGTATGGGTGAGGCCTTGCTGGCAAAATATTTGGGCAAAGAGAAACTCATAGCAGAAACCGGTGCAGGACAACATGGTGTGGCACTGGCTACTGCGGCTGCGTATTTTGGTCTAGAGTGTGAGATTCATATGGGTGAGGTGGATATCGAAAAAGAGCATCCCAATGTGATTCGTATGAAGATGTTAGGGGCCAAAGTGGTACCGGTGAGTTTTGGTGCCAAAACACTCAAAGAAGCGGTCGATTCAGCATTTGATGCGTACCTAAAAGAATCAGACCGTGCGATTTATGCGATTGGCTCCGTCGTGGGTCCGCATCCGTTTCCAAAAATGGTGCGCGATTTTCAAAGTATCGTGGGAATCGAAGCCAAAGAGCAATTTTTTGAGATGACGGGAAACTTGCCTGACAATCTAGTCGCTTGTGTGGGTGGCGGTAGCAATGCGATGGGACTCTTTTCTGCCTTTATCGAAGACCCTTGTGAAATTTATGGCGTCGAACCACTCGGACGGGGTACGAAATTAGGAGAACATGCGGCGAGTTTGAATTATGGAAGCGAGGGTGTGTTGCATGGATTTAATTCTATCATGTTACAAAATACTGATGGCACTCCTGCACCGGTTTATTCGATTGCTAGTGGACTTGATTATCCTTCTGTTGGACCAGAGCATGCTTATCTCTTTAGTGAAAACAGAACCCATGCGGTAGCGATTGATGATGAAGAGGCGATACAAGCCTTTTATGATTTGTGTAAATTTGAAGGTATCATCCCTGCATTAGAGAGTGCGCATGCTGTGGCGTATGCGATGAAACTTGCCAAAGAGAAAAAATACGAGTCAATTTTGGTGAATCTAAGCGGAAGAGGGGACAAGGATATTGACTTTGTAGAAGCGCACTATCCGCCTGAAAAATATCTATAAAGATTTTTTTATATACCTATAATCTTTTTTGGATAAAATATGCTTTTAAATTTATTACTGAAAGTTTTTTATGAACCTAATAGACAAATTAGAATCCAAAGAGCGTTTGAGTTATGAGGATGGATTGGCACTTTATGAGCTTGATCTTTTTACTCTAGGAAAATATGCCAATGAGAGAAGAAAGGCCTTGTACGGGAAGAAGGCCTTCTTCAATATCAACCGTCATATCAATCCGACCAATATTTGTAAAGACATCTGCAAATTTTGTGCTTTTAGCGCAAATCGTAAAAACCCCAACCCTTACACCCTCTCACATGAGGAAATCATCGAAGTATTAGATACCTCTATCACCCACAATATCACCGAAGTACATATCGTCTCAGCCCACAATCCTGATGCTGGGTTGGAGTGGTATTTGGGGATGTTCTCTAAAATCAGAGCCAAGTATCCCAATCTTCATATCAAGGCACTCACCGCAGCTGAAATCAACTTTTTGGCGACCACTTATAATATGAGTTTCGAAACGATGATTGATCGTATGATTGAAGCGGGCGTGGACTCACTCCCTGGTGGTGGTGCTGAGATTTTTGATGAAAAAGTCCGTGAATATATCTGCAAAGGCAAAGTAAACTCCAAAGAGTGGCTTGAAATTCACAAGATATGGCATTCACGTGGCAAACAATCCAATGCGACGATGTTGTTCGGTCATGTAGAAGACCGCGGTCATCGGATTGATCATATGTTGCGGTTGAGAGATTTACAAGATGAGAGTGGGGGATTTAATGCTTTTATTCCATTGGTGTACCAACGAGATAACAATTACTTGAGGGTTGAGAAATTTTTGAGTCCGATAGAAATCCTCAAAACCTATGCGATTAGCCGATTGATGTTGGATAATATCCCACATATCAAAGCATATTGGGCGACGTCTACCATCAATCTCGCACTGATCGCACAAGAATTTGGAGCCGATGATTTAGACGGTACCATCGAAAAAGAGTCCATCCAATCAGCTGCCGGAGCCGCTAGTTCTCATGGCTTGGATCTTAATACGTTCTTGGAACTCATCCAAACCAGTGGGTTTATTCCTGTGGAGCGTGATAGTTTGTATCATGAACTAAAAGTATACGACCAATAAATAAGCACAAAATTTGAAATAACGACGAAAGATTTAGCTAAAATTCTAAATGTGAAGTCTTGCAAAAGAGACGTGAAAAATATATTAACTATGAAGGAGAGCAATTGAGTTTTTTTAAACTTGAAGCGCATAACACGAATGTCAAAACCGAACTTCGGGCTGGGTTTACGACATTTTTGACGATGATGTATATCGTCCCTGTCAATGCGATTATCATGAGTAAGACAGGGATGCCAATGGGCGCATTAATCACAGCCACTGCACTGATTACGATTTTTTCGACAGTGCTTAATGGTTTGTGGGCAAACACACCAATCGCGATGAGTGTGGGCATGGGATTGAATGCGTATTTTACGTTTGGTTTAGTACTAGGGATGAAGATACCGTGGCAAAGTGCTTTGGGTGTCGTCTTTCTCTCAGGACTTTTGTTTTTGGTGCTATCTTTTACGAAGTTTCGCGTTTGGGTGTTGCAAAGTGTTCCGTATGATTTAAGGCGTGCTATTAGTGCGGGTATCGGGGCATTTATCGCTTTTATCGGGCTCAAACAGATGGGAATTGTCGTGGCAAATCCTGCGGTTTTGGTAGGATTGGGTAATTTTGATGATGCTAATCTTTTGCTTGGCGTTTTAGGACTGGTTTTTGTGTTTGCCTTCAATGCTTGGAAACTCAAAGGCGCCTTTATCCTCGCGATTCTTGCGACTTCTGTGATCGCTTGGGTGAGTGGTTTGGCTGCGTATCCGACAGAATTTGTCTCCATGCCCGCTTCCATGTCAGGGATTGTGATGCATTTGGATGTGATGTCTGCACTGAAACTCTCACTATTGCCTGTCATCATCACCTTTTTGATTACGGATATGTTTGACTCTCTTGGGACACTCTCAGGTGTTGGATTTCGTGCAGGACTTTTCAAAGATGACAGTAAAGAGCTTCAAAAAACACTCGAAGTGGATGCCGCTGCTACGGTTGTGGGCTCACTTATCGGGGTTTCTACTACGACCAGTTTCGTAGAGAGTGCCAGTGGGGTTGAAGAAGGCGGACGTACGGGTTTGACTGCGGTGTTTACCGGGATGTTTTTCATCTTGACACTGTTTATGATGCCACTATTTCAAGCGATTCCTGAAAATGCTATCTATCCGGTTTTGGTGATGGTTGGGGTTTTGATGTTTTCAGAACTTGCCAATATCAATTTTAAAGACCCTGCGATTTCGGTAGCGACCTTTTTGATTGTTATCATGATGCCATTGACCTATTCGATTACTAATGGTTTGGCATTTGGATTTTTGGCTTATTTGTTAATCAAATTATTAAAAAAAGAGTTTGATGATATCAATACCGGTATTGTCTTTTTGGGATTGATCAGCTTGATCGTCTTTATCGTGCATTAGGAGAGGTATTGAAGTTTTACAGTTATGAAGAATTTAAAGTCGATGTCAATATGTTGGCTAAAGAAATCCGGTCATTTGACCCCGATGCGATTTTAGCAATCGCACGCGGGGGGATGACTTTGGGGCATTTTCTCGCAGAAGCATTAGAGATGCGAGATTTGTACTCGATTAACTCGATACACTATGAAGAGACACGCAAACTCGATACTTTTGAGATTTTTAATATCCCTGATCTCTCAAAAACAAAGCGTGTCGTTATCGTCGATGACATCATCGATAGTGGGGAGACGATGGTGGAAGTCATCAAAGTACTCAACCAACGCTTTCCTGATGTCACTATCAAAGTCGCCTCAGTATTTTATAAAGAAAAAGCACTGATGCGACCAGATTTCACGGCGCGTGAGGCGACAGAGTGGATTGAATTTTTTTGGGATTTCTCGATCGACAATTACAAATAAAAGGAGCCATACGCTCCTTCTCCTCGAACTTAAAACCATAGCTTAAAAGCGAACAAAAAGGAAAGATATGCTTGTTTTAGATGTTTATGATATTAGAGCGATTTTAGATAAAGTCGGGTTTCAAGATTTTTTTCTTAAACTCATCACTACTTTGGAACATGATTATAAAAATTGGGACCATTTCGACAAGATGCCACGCATTGCGACGCATTTTTCTTATGGGGTATTGGAATTGATGCCCACGAGTGATGAAGAGTATTATGGTTATAAATATGTCACCGGACATCCACAAAATCCAACCTTTAACAAGACTACCGTCATGGCAACCGGACAACTCTCTACCATCGATACGGGAGAGCCTGTGATGATTTCAGAGATGACACTCCTCACCGCACTGCGTACGGGAGCCACTTCTGCGATGGCAGGTAAATATCTAGCCAGAAAAGACTCAAAAGTCTTGTGCTTGATAGGTACCGGTGCTCAGAGTGAGTTCCAATCGTTAGCCTTTAAGACACAATTTGATATACAAGAGATACGCTATTTTGATATTGACCCCAAAGCGATGGATAAGTTTGAAAAAAACATTGCCTCTTTTGGTTTCAAACTCACACGATGTCATGATGCCAAAGAAGCCCTAAAGGGTGCGGATATCGTCACGACGATTACGGCGGATAAGAAAAACCAGACCATCCTCACCCAAGATATGATAGAAAAGGGGATGTTTATCAATGGAGTCGGTGGTGATTGTCCGGGTAAAACTGAGATGGATAAAGAAGTCTTGAACCATGCCTCTGTGTTTATCGAGTACCTTCCACAGACAAAAATCGAAGGGGAAATCCAACAAATGCCTGATGATTTTCCGACTACTGCATTGCATGAAGTCATCAAAGGCGAGAGAGACGGCAGAAAAGATGCCACTGAAGTGACGCTTTTTGATTCGGTGGGATTTGCTATTGAGGATTTTTCGGTGTTGAAGTTGGTCTATAAACTGGCCAAAGAGTATAATATCGGCAAGAAGATGGATATGATTCCCGTGATGCGTGATCCTAAAAATCTATTTGAATCGTTTACCAAATAAGATGTCAAAAGCCAAAATCAAACTCATCGAAGTGCCTTCAGATTTAGCCGGAGCAAAAAGCGGTGCGAGTATGGGAATCAATGCACTGAAACTCTCCAGTCTTCATGATGGCTCCAAGTATTTTGAGGATTTCCCTTCTGTTGTCATCCAAGATGAAAATCGCGCGGTCTATGATGGCACGCCACATACGTGCGCAAAGTACATCGATAAAGTCGCTCTTGTGATTGAGCGTGTCGCAGAAGAGGTCAAAAAAACCAAAGAGCAGGCGCTGTTTCCTATCGTGATGGCAGGAGATCACTCTACTTGTGCGGGGACGATGTTGGGCTTGAAGATGGCCTATCCTCATGATAGGATTGGGGTGGTCTATATCGATGCGCATGCGGACTTTCACACGCCTTTTACCTCACCCTCTGGCAATATGCACGGGATGCCTTTGGCGATTGCGACGGATTTGGACAATCAAGAAGTCGCCATCCAAACGCCAAGTGTTGCGGAGCGTGCACATTGGGATGCGTTGAAATCCTTGGCGGGAACGCGGGCGATAGACCCACGAGATATCGTCTTTTGTGCCCTTCGAGATTATGAGCCCGCAGAGGCACATCTCTTGGAACAATACGGCATCAAAAACTACTCCACTTCCAAAATCACTTATGAAGGCGTCAAAAAAGTCGTCGAGAATATTTTTGAAGATTTAGCGCATTGTGATCATATCTATGTCTCTTTTGATGTTGATAGTATCGACCCGCTTTATATCCCCGGTACGGGCACTCCATCAGATGGGGGTATCAGCTTTGAGCAAGCCTTGCAGTTAAATATGGAATTGATAAAAAACCCAAAAGTTTGCTGTTGGGAGAGTGCAGAAATCAATCCGATACTTGATAAGCAAAATATCTCAGGCAAGTACTCCTTTGTTATCTTGGATGAAGTGACGAAAAGTCTGATAGAGAATTATTAAAAATAGCTATAATAGGCTCTTTTTTATCACACAAAAGTATATTTTGTTTACATTTCATTTACATTTATTTAAGTGAAGTAGTGATAAGATTCAATCTTTGAATGACAAAGGAGCAGTCGTGAATATACTCATCACCGGCGGAGCTGGATACATTGGAAGTCATGTTGCAAAACAGTTGCTTGAAACGACAGATCATACGATCACCATACTGGATAATCTCAGTACGGGAAGTCCTAAAACACTAGAAACGCTCAAAACAATACGGGATTTTGAGTTTGTAAAACTGGATCTAAAAGCGTTTGATAAAATCCCAGAGGTACTCCAAAAACACCAAATCGATACGATTATCCACTTTGCGGCGAGTATCGTCGTCCCCGAATCGGTCGAAAATCCACTGAAATATTATATGAATAACACAGTCAATACCACCAATCTCATCAAATGCGCCTTAGAAAATGGCGTGGGTAAGTTTGTCTTTAGCTCAACAGCGGCGACTTATGGCGAGCCTGATAGCTTGCCGATTAATGGTATCGATGAAAATTTTCCTACCAAACCGATTAATCCTTATGGGATGAGCAAGCTCATGAGTGAGCAAGTGATCCAAGATGCCGCCAAGGCTAATGCTGATTTTAAATATGTGATTTTTCGCTATTTCAATGTCGCAGGGGCAGATATCTACTATGATGATAGTGCACACACACAGCTCAACCCCCGTATCGGTCAAAGCTTTCCCAATGCTACCCATCTTATCAAAATAGCGAGTGAATGTGCGGTGGGCAAACGCGAAAAGATGGCGATATTTGGCGATGATTTTTATACGATTGATGGTACGGGTGTGCGGGATTATATCCATGTGGATGACCTCGCCGATGCACATATCAAAGCGATACATTATCTAGATGAAAATCCTAGTGATATCTTCAATGTGGGCTATGGACAAGGTTTTAGCGTGAGACAAGTCATCGAAGCGATGAAAGAGGTCACAGAGACGGATTTTCCAGTGGAACATGCCCCAAGACGTGCTGGTGATCCTGCGGCACTCATCTCTGATAACACTAAGATAAAATCCAAAATGCAATGGATTCCAAAATACAAGGACCTCGCACTCATCTGCCACAGTGCGTATGAGTGGGAAAAGAAGCTGTGAAAGGCATCATCTTAGCGGGAGGGAGCGGTACGAGGCTCTATCCTATCACCAAAGGGGTGAGCAAGCAATTGGTACCTATTTATGATAAACCGATGATTTATTATCCGCTTTCTATCTTGATGTTGGCGGGAATGAGAGAGATTTTGATTATCTCTACCGAAAAAGATTTGCCGCGATTTCGAGATCTCTTAGGTGATGGTAGTGATTTGGGTATGGCATTTTCGTATATCGTACAACCCTCAATGGTGTCGCGTCATTTGATGAGGCGAGCAAAGCCAGTAGCGATATGATTGTGCGAAGCTATTATGAGACCTTTGATACGGGTATCGTAAAGACGGTGGAGTGGTATTTGGGGAAGTATAATCAAGGCAATAATGAATGAAGATAGCAATAGCTGGGACAGGATACGTAGGACTCTCTAATGGAATCTTACTCTCACAACACAACGAAGTGGTAGCACTTGACATCATCCCTGAAAAAGTAGCGATGCTTCAAGCTAAAAAATCTCCCATTGAAGATAAAGAGATAGAAGAGTATCTGCTTCGTGATGATTTAAACTTCACAGCGACACTTGATAAAGAAGAGGCTTACATAGATGCAGAGTATGTCATCATAGCGACACCGACAGACTATGATCCTGAGACAAACTACTTCAACACGAAGTCTATAGAGTATGTCATAGCTGATGTTCTTAGCATAAATCCAAACGCTACTATGGTCATAAAGTCTACCATACCCGTGGGCTACACTAAAATGTTGCGTGAGCAGTTTCACACTACAAACATCATCTTCTCTCCTGAGTTTTTACGCGAGGGAAAAGCTCTTTTTGATAACCTCTACCCATCAAGAATCATAGTCGGTGAGAAGAGCCAAAGAGCGACAACATTTGCAAATCTTTTGGCAGAGGGTGCAAAAAAAGAGAACATAGATATTCTCTTTACAGACTCGACAGAAGCAGAAGCGATAAAACTCTTTGCCAACACTTATCTTGCTATGAGAGTAGCCTACTTCAACGAACTTGACTCGTATGCAGAAGCACATGGACTTGATACGAGACAGATCATAGAAGGTGTAGGACTTGACCCCCGCATCGGGACACATTACAATAACCCAAGCTTTGGGTATGGTGGCTACTGCTTGCCAAAAGACACGAAACAACTTCTAGCAAACTACAAGGATGTACCAAGTAACTTGATAGAGGCAATAGTCAGTGCTAACTCTACAAGAAAAGATTTTATAGCAGATAGTATTATTAAACAACTCAATAACTCACTTACAAATCCACATACTTCTAAAAAAACTGTAGGCATCTACAGACTCGTGATGAAATCAGGTAGTGACAACTTCAGAAGTTCTGCTATCCAAGGCATCATGAAACGCATAAAAGCAAAGGGTGTAGAAGTAGTCATCTATGAACCTGTGATGCAAGAAAATGAGTTCTTTAACTCTAAAGTCATAAAAGATATAGATGAGTTTAAAAATATAAGTGATGTCATAGTAGCCAATAGACTTGAAAACATGCTCGATGATGTAAAAGAAAAAGTCTATTCTCGTGATATATTTAATTGCGATAGTTAGGTGATTTATGAGTATAGTTAAATTTGAAACATTAGAGAATAAACTTATAAATTTCTAAAAAATTATGTTTATAAAATTTTGGATGAAGAACTTGAGCTTATGGTGTCACAAAATGTGACCCCTTCAAAATGGCAGTATAGAGGAACTAATCCTTACAACATCAAAGAGGTATGACTAAGGCTTATATGTCGGAGAGATACTCCTCAGATATGTAACTTTAGCTTAAACTAGTTCAGTTTGTAGATGGTAAAAGTACTACTCAAACTATTGAAAAAATACAAAAGGAAAATTATAGTGAAGAATGTAATTGAAAAAGAGTTTTTAGGTCATATAGAAATGATACAAAAAAGTAATTGAGACTATGCAGAAACCACTTGAAAAAGTTTCATTAATTGCGGTTGAAGCTTTAAAAAAAGGAAATAAAATTCTTCTTTTTGGAAATGGGGGAAGTGCTGCTGATGCTCAACATATAGCTGCAGAATTAACAGAACGTTATAAAACTGAAGGAAGAGGATTACCTGGTATTGCACTTACAACTGATACTTCTGCTCTTACAGCTATTGGAAATGACTACGGTTATGATAGAGTATTTGATAAACAAGTAGAATCATTGGCAAATAAAGGAGATGTTTTAATTAAAATATCAACTTCAGAAAATTCAGAAAATGTAATAAATACTTTTAGAACAGGACAAAAACTTGGATGTAAAATTATAGGCTTATCAGGTCGTGATGGCGGAGATATGAATGAGTATTTTGACATAAACTTAGTAGTACCATCAGATGATACACCCAGAATCCAAGAGATACATATACGATTTGGTCATATAATCTGTCAAATAATTGATAATGAGTTGTCTTAAATGAAATTTTTTTTAAATACTTTAAAAAAAATACTAAATAAAGTGATAAATATATTTTATGTTCTATTGGGATATAAGAAAGTTATTGATTTTAATAATATAGAAAATATCTTATTTTTTAAAGTTGGCTCTATGGGAGATAATATTATTACTCTTCCTACAATAGCTTCTATAAAAAAACAATATCCTAATATCAAAATCACAATTTTGACAAATAGCGGTAAAAGTCCTGTTTCAATAGAAAACTTGATAGATAAGTCGTATGTAGAAGAATTTATAAATTACACAGGAAAGAGTAAAAAAGAATTTGTACGCCTTTTACAAGATAAGAAATTTGATTTAGTTATAGACTTGACTCAACCTTCAAGTCTTTTTAGGACTGTAAGAAATATGATAGTATTTAGATATCTGGGTATCAATAAAGCAATAGGTTGGGAAATCTCAGAACTTTCTTTTTTGCGAAAATTTCAAGATAAATATAATTTAGTAGGTTCTGAATTAGAAAGATATTTGAATTTGATAAAAAAATACAAAATAAGCATTGATAGAGAGTTTATACTAAATATCACAAAAAATGAGATAGAAAAAATAGATTTGTTAATAGACGAAAAAGATTTAAAAGACAAAAAAATTATAGCAATTGTGGTTGGTTCTAAAAGAATAACAACTAGATGGCCAATAGAATATTTTAATGAAGTTATTAAGTATATAAATACAAATACTAACTATATTCCTGTAATAATTGGTGGGAATGAAGATAATATTTTAGTAGAACTACTAAAAGAAAGAGTAGTTAATTTATGTGGCAAGTTAACTCCTCTTGAGAGTGCTGAGTTTTTAAAAAGGGTAGAATTTACAATATCAAATGACACAGGTCCAATGCATCTATCTTATGCTGTAGGAACAAAAGTAATAGGTATTTTTAGTGCTAGAGGTTTTAGAGGTAAGTGGTATCCACCAAAGGACTTAGGAATAGTTTTAAGAGATAATAATATTGAGTGTAATTTATGTTACAAAGAAACTTGTGAGCATTTAAGCTGCTTGAAAAATATAACATCAAATAAAATAATAGATATAATTGGAGATTGAAAATGAGAAATTTTAAGGTTGATATATTAGTATTTGGAAGATTTCACTTATTTGATTTAGCTAAACAACTAAATAAATCAGGAGTGATGAATAAACTCTTTACAACATACCCAAAGTATAAGGTCAAGGAATGGGGACTAACAAAAGAGAAAATAGTAAGTAAAGTCATATATGAAATAATAATGAGATTGACATATAAAACTGGAATTAAAAATTATTGGTTTAATAGTTTTCTAAAAACTTTATTTTCTAATAAAGTATCTAAAGAATTAAAAAAAAATGATGTCTTCATTGGATCGAGTGGATCGAGTTTAGAGACATTAATAAAGGCAAAAGAAGAAGGTATAGTAACTATTATAGAGAGAGGATGTTCTCATTATAATTATCAACAGAATATTTTAACTGAAGAATTTTCATTGCAAGGATTAAAATATAATCCTGATTATCCTTGTTGGCAAAGAGAACTTTTGGAATATGAGCTTGCTGATTATATATCGATACCATCTTCGTTTGTAAAACGAAGTTTTTTAGAACATGGAATACCAGAAGAAAAACTTCTTGTCAATCCTTATGGTGTTGATTTAAGTAAATTTAAACAGATTCCTAAAACTGATAAAATTTTTAGGATTATATATGCAGGAGGATTGACATTTCAAAAGGGTAGTCATTATTTATTACAAGCTTTTAATGAGCTTTCGTTAGAAAATTGTGAGTTATGGCATTTAGGCTCTATAAACGAAGAGATGAGACCATATATTGAAAAGTATAAAAATGAGAATATAAAGTTTTTGGGACATAAACCACAAAACGAATTGTACAAGTATTATTCTCAAGGAAGTGTATTCATAATGCCTTCTATTCAAGAAGGTATGGCAATGGTTCAGTTACAAGCAATGGCTTGTGGATTACCTTTAGTTTGTACTACAAATACAGGTGGTGATGATTTAATTACTAAAGATGGAGAAGAAGGTTTTGTTATCCCAATTCGTAATGTTGAAGCTATAAAAGAAAAAATACTTTTTTTGTATGAAAATCAAGATATTGCTAAAGAGATGGGTAAGAAAGCGAAAGCAAGAGTTTCTAGTGGATTTACTTGGGATGATTATGGAGATAGATATATAAAAAATTTAGAGAGAATTTTAGTTGCCAAAAATAAATAAATCTTTTTTAATAACAATGTTCACTGTAGGTGTTCCATTGTTGATGCAATTATTCTTTATAAGATATGTTTCATACAATGTAGATAAAGATATATATGGTAATTTTATATTATTGCAAACTTTAATAGTAGCATTGTCTTATATCTTTTTACAAATCCCATCACAGGCATATAATAGATTTTATAATAGTGCCACAGATAAAGTAGAATTTGTCAATGAATTTAGAACATTATTGATTTTTATTAATATTATAAGTATTTTTATTATATATATTTATGGTTTATTTATGGAGCGATTTTCTTATGAAATACTAACTCTTATATTTATATATTTCTTGATTTTAAATAACTATACATTTAATCAACAAATATTCTTATTGAATTTAGAAAGAAAAAAATATTTTATTTTAAAAACACTGGAAGCCTCATCAAAGTTTTTATTGCCAATACTATTTTATATCTCGTTTCAATCTCTTGAATCATTTCTATATGGAATAGTCTGTGGCTATATATTTTCATTTATGTTTATACAAAGATATTTAAAAGATTATAAATTTAGTTTTATTATCAATCTTGAAAATTTAAAGAAGTATTTTATATTTGCTTACCCCATTGTATTTGTAGCGATATTTAGTTGGGGGATTTCATTTTCAGATAGATATTTTATAGATTATTATATGACTAGTAAAGATGTCGCACTTTATGCAATACTTGCACAAGTAGCGGGTATGGGTCAGGTCATAGGCCAAGTATATAGTATGTATGTAAATCCAAAAGTATTGAAGTATTATGAAGAAGATAAAACTATAGCTTTAAATTATTTGAAAAAATCAATTATTATTTTATCTATTATTTTTGCATTTTTAGGTTTAGTTGCATATCTATTGCCAACATCTATATATGAACTATTATTAGAACCAGAGGTAATCAATAATAGTTATTATTTTAATGCTTTTATTATTTTAGTTTTTGCTATATTTTTTACATTAATTCAAACAGCACTGAGTATGTATTTGACATTATTTAAAAAGTTGAATGTTTTAGCATATATTTATGTAGCTGCCTTTATTGTAAATATTATTGGTAACTTTTTTATACAAGAGTATGGAATAATAGCCGCTTCTATTTCTACTTTTTTAGCATATTTAGTTATTTTGTTATTACAGTTAATATATATTAGGAAGTATAGAGATGAATAATCAATTAAGTAATACTTTAAACTTTTTACGATGGTTTGCTGCACTCATGGTCGTAGTTGGTCATTTAAGGTCTTTTCTTTTTGTAGAATATAATCTAGTTGAAAATAAAACTATTTTTATAAAATTATTTTATTTTATTACCGGATTTGGGCATCAGGCAGTTATCGTGTTTTTTGTAATATCTGGATATTTAGTAGGGGGGGCAGTGTTAAAAAAGTATAAAGAAAATAAACTAAATAATGAATATATAAAATCATATTTTATAAAAAGATTTACAAGGATTTATATAGTATTGATTCCTGCACTTATAATAGGTTATATCTTGGATTACTATGGAAATATAAATTTTTCTGATTTATATACAAATGTTTTTCATATAAGTAGTATGAATAGTAATGTAAGTGAACACTTAAGTTTGTTGACTTTAGTTGGTAATATGTTAAATTTACAAACTATATTTGTATCAACTTTGGGTACAAATGGTCCTTTATGGTCGTTAGCAAATGAGTGGAGTTATTATATACTATTTATCTTACTATTTATCAACAATTGGACTCGTATATTATTTCTAGGAATAGTTGTGTTATTGGTTTTTAAAAATATTGATATTCTTATTTATTCATCTATTTGGTTCATGGGTAGTTATATTGTATTAGTAAAAAAACGATTAATTCATAGATATTTAGCAGTAACAATTTTATTTATTATTTTAATTTTATCAAGAAAATATAATGAATTTTATATTGATTTAGCTTTAGCTTTATCAATATCTTTATTAATTAATTCATTGAAAAATGATATCTCTAGTAGGGTGTATTTTAAAAATCTAAATCATAAAATGGCTGACTTTTCTTATAGTTTATATCTGTTTCATTTTCCTTTTTTTGTTTTCTTGATATCAGTTTTTTATATTTATGGTGTAAATTCAATACTTATGCAACCAACAATAACTAATTTATTGTATTATTTTTCTTTTATGCTGCTTATATATTTGTATGTGTATTTATTATTTTTCGTATTTGAAAAGAATACTATAAATATTCAGAAATATTTAATAAAAAAGAAAAGTAATTAGATGATTGATATTTATTTATCTATTTATTATATAATTTCATTAATTATTATGCCATTATTGATTAAAAAAAATATTTATTTGATTCATTTTTATATGTATATATTATTTATTTTTTCAATTTCGCTTACTCCACTTAATATACTAATAGATAAAAATTATTATTTAAGGATAAATGATTTTCAGATAATTCCTTTTTCATTGTCAATCGTAATGTTAATAACAATATTTTATATTTTAATAATAGAAAAATTTAGCTTTAAGACAATAGATTATTTTGTTAATATTTTTCAGTGTAGAATTAATTAATTGGTACTTGTCTTATTTATTGAAAATAGATTTTTTAGAAAGGAATAAGAAAGTATCATGATAAAAAGTGAACAATATTTGTCTTCAGATTCTATTAATTTAAAGTCAAAAGGGAATAATAAATGAAAAGTGTAAAGCGAGTTGAGGGAAAGGTAATTGACCAAGCAAAAGGTTTTGGAATACTTTTGCTTATATTGTTTTTTATCGGTGCTATCATGAGAATGTTTATAATAATTTATTCTTTTCATAAGTCTTATTTTGCTGAGCTTAATTTGAATCAAGCCATTTTTTATAGAAAATCATATGTACTTAATATGCTTGTAGATTGGTTCTGAAATGGTGATGTCTGTTTTAATAATAATTATTATGTGTACCTGGTTTTATATGTATAAGGATTTTAAAAGAATAAATATCTTTAGTATGTATGTAGTTGGTATATTTCTTTCATTTATTCTTTTGACTCTTGTCTATAAGATAAAACAACATTCAGATATTGACATTCAAGCACAGATATTGACTATTGGATATATATTTTTAACAACAGTAATTTTAATTTTGTTAATTAAATTTTTTATACCTAAACATTATACTAATCTTATGTTATTTGATTTTATTATACAACGAGCTTCTTGTGTATCGGTACCTATAGTAATAATTTTATCGGCATTTTCGTTTGGAACAGTTTTATATTTTTTTAAAACATATGGGTTTATTTTCCGCCTTCCAGAATTATCTGATCTCAATGCAGTAAATACATATGGTATAGTTATCTCATCATTTGTTATACCTATTTTTTACTTATTATTGATTATTATATTGTCTAGTAAGCATAGAACACGTCTTCCCTATTATCTATACACAGTAATTTTTGGATTAATTTTGGTATATTTTTTATTTTACAGTAGACGAGAGTTACTACTTGCATTACTATTAATCGTATTTATTCTGATGTATAAAAAAAAGAAGAATATTTTTAGTGTATATAAGATTCCCATTATGCTAGTGTTTTTATTATTTGTTTTCATAGCAAATAATATTTACGAAAATATAAGACTTGACATTGCGGAGTCTATTATGGCAGGCACAAGTTTTGAATTAAACAAGAATATTTTAGAATTAGCTTTTGATTCTGAAGCAAGTGAAGCGAATGTGCAAGATAGGATGGCAATTTTTGATTTTACATCTTTATTGATGAACCAACTAATTAATAAAAATATTTCTCCCACATATGGAGCTATATTAAATCAAAATATTTTAAACACTATACCTTCTATATTATATACAAATAAAAAAGTCTTATCTTCAGATGAAATGATTGCACAATTTATGCATATAAGAAGCACTGATTATCCAACTAATATTTTAGCAAGTTTTTTAGTTGATTTTGGTATATTCGCCGTTGTTTTATATCCCTTATTTATGATTTTATATATTGTTTTTATTTTATTTTTATTAAAGATAAATAAAAATAAAAATTTACTATATCTTATCATAGTAACATATTCGATATATACATTATTTAATATTGAAGGAAGTATTACTGGAATGATTATAAATATAAGAAATATAATATTATTAAGCATATTATACAAAAGTCTGTCAAATATATACTTAATTATCAAGATAAAGAGAAAACAAAAATGAAAATTAATATAATAATCCCATCATTCTATCCAGCAGTAGTCTATGGTGGACCAATATTTTCCTCATTAAATACATCTAAGGAGTTAGCTGCATTAGATAATGTGGAAGTATTTGTATCTACAACAAACACGAATATGACTTCTAAACTTGATGTAGAGACCAATAAATATATAGAACTTGAAAATGACTTATATGTAAAATATTACAATGAAACTATTGTAGGAAAATTTTCTTTAGCACTATTTTTAAATATCTATAAAGATATAAAACAATCTGATGTTGTAAATATTCAAGCTATATTTAACACACCCGTACCTATATCTTTATTGTATGCAAAATTGTTTCAAAAACCAATTCTAATATCTACGAGAGGTGCATTGTGTAAATGGTGCATAGGGCAAGGAAATAGCTTTAAACAAATATGGCTAAATTTTTTTATAAAACCATTTATAAAAAATGTTTATTGGCATGCTACATGTGAGGCTGAAAAAAAAGATATTTTAAATATATTTCCTGAAGCAAAGATTGTAATTATCCCAAACGGAGTTGATGTAAAATCATATGATGTATATAATTTCCTGAGTAAAAATGAGTATATGAAAAAGTACATAGATAAAGATGTCACTCCATCTCATATCATAGTTTCTATGAGTAGGCTACATGCTAAAAAAGGATTTGATATTTTAATCAAATCTTTTGTTTTTGTTTTGGAAAAATTTCCTGACTCAGTACTTTTGATTGCAGGTCCAGATGAAGGTGAACAAAAAAATTTAGAAAATTTAATAAAAGATTTGAAACTAGAAAATCAAATATATTTAGTGGGTTCGATTAGCAATCAAGATAAAATCGACTTTTTAGCAAATGCTGATGTGTTTGCATTGCCATCTCATAATGAAAACTTTGGAAATGTGTATGTAGAAAGCTTGGCTTCTGGAACACCTATTGTTGCAAGTACTGGTACACCTTGGCAAGAGGTGGAAAAAGAAAATTGTGGAAAATGGGTTCACAATAGTGTAAACGAAACTTCTATAGCAATATTGGAAATGTTAAAACAAGATAGGGAAGTAATGCGAGTGAATGCAAAAAAATTAGCAAAAAAATATGATTGGGAAAATATTGCGGTACAATTTAAAGAAGTCTTTGAAAAAATGGTGAAGTAAAAATGACACAAGACATATCAGTAATAATATTAACCTTCAATGAAGAAAAACATATAGAACGATGCATAAAATCATTGTTGCCTTTTACAAAAGAAATTTTTATAGTAGACAGTAACTCGACTGATAAAACTGTTGAAATTGCTGAATCATTAGGTGCTAAAGTTTATAAAAATAAATGGCCAGGGAATCATGCCAAACAGTTTCAATGGGGACTAGATAATTGTCTTATAAAAACTAAGTGGATTATGAAGATAGATGCTGATGAATATGTACTTCCTGAACTTGCAAGTGAAATTAACAGTAAACTCAATACA